>MPNF01000357.1 GCA_002238885.1 Alphaproteobacteria bacterium bin95
GCAATCCTCCCATGATCGACTGGAAGGAGGTGAATAATCGTTCCATCAGGCCTGCGCGTTCCAGCACATGGCCCATGAAGATGAACAGCGGGACGGCGGCGAGCACCTCCTCCTTCATCATGCCGATGGTCTGGAAGACCATCTGGAAGAAGACGGTTTCGCCGAAGCCGATCCATCCGAAGACGATGCCCAGGATGATAAGCGTGAAGGCGATCGGGAAGCCGACGAAGATGCCGGTCAGCAGCGCGACCAGTAGGACGAGTCCGAGGATTTCGCTACTCACAGCATTTCCGCCGGTGTGTCGGATTTCGGGAACAGTTCCTTACCCGTGCGCGCCGCCCAGGCGGCCTTGAGGAACTCCGACACGCCCTGGATCAGGAGCAGGCCTGCGGTGACCGGAATGACCGCCTTGAAGGGCCACATGATCGGCTGGAACGGCGTGAGGTCGGAGCGCTCGCCGATGTCCCAAGCGTGATAGGCCTCGTTCCATCCCCGGATCAGGAAGAAGAACATGCCGGGGAAGAACAGCAGCAAGTAGAGCGCGGCATCGACACGTCCCCGCGTCTGCTCGGACCACTTGCCGTAGAAGATGTCGGTGCGGATATGCCCGCCCCGGAGCAGGCAATAGGCCGCGCCCAGCATGAAATGCGAGCCGTAGAGCATGTAGGTAATGTCGTAAGCCCAGATGGTCGGCGCATGGAACAGGTAGCGGGCGAGCACTTCATAGGTGAGCCCGGCCACCATCGGCAGAATCAGCCAGCAGAACAGAAGTCCGGAACCGTGACCGACATAGCGGTCGATGCCCTGGACGGTGCCCAGCAGCCAGGCAGGCGGGTCTTCGTCGGGCGCAGGATCGGTTGTCATGGAGTCCGGATTCCGTGGGTGACGGTAAAGGGTAGCAGGCGGCGCCTGTTACAACGCCGCCTGCCGTCGGGACAGCGACCGGTCAGTCGATCTTGTCCTTCCAGAAATAGTCGCTCAGATACTCATAGGGCGGGTGCGAGAACCGGCGGTACGGCACGATTTTCTCGGCATAGGCACGCTGCGAATCGCGCACCTTCTTGTACCACTCGTCTTCCGCTTCCCACTCGACGGCGAGCTTGTCGTAGGCCGACATGAACTCGTCCAGGATCGCCTGCGGCGTGCGGATCTTCGTCACGCCGTGCTTGGTGGTCATCTCCTCGTAGGCGTCCGCATTGTGGATGTGCCATTTGGTCTTCCACACCCAGAAGGTCTCGACCGCAGCCGCCTCGACGATCGCTTTGAGATCGGCGGGCAGGGAATCCCAGCGGTCCTTGTTGATCAGGAGATCGCCGACCGTGACCTGCTCATGGACGCCGGGCGCCATGGTGTATTTCCAGACCGTGTGGAAGCCGAACTCGAGGTCGGCAATGCCGCCGACCCACTCGGCTGCGTCGATAACGCCGCGCTCCGCCGCCGGAAGAATTTCAGCGCCCGGAAGCTGCACGGCGCTCACGCCGGCGGCATTGAACACGAGGTTGCCGAGGCCGTAGATGCGCAACTTGAGGCCTTGGAAGTCCTCCCAGGTCTTGATCTCTTCCTTGTACCAGCCGAGCGCCTGCGGGCCGGAAGGCTGGACGGGGAAGGAGACAACATTCGCCTTCAGCTTCTCCTGGTACCACTGGTCGGTAAGCTCGCGCCCGCCGCCGTGATAGAGCCAGCCGAAGAAGTCGATATAGTCCATGCCGAACAGCGGCCCGTGCGAGAGCGGAATCGCCGCCTTGCTGCGGCCTACCCAATAGCCCATCGCGGTGTGGGCGCCGTCGATCACCTCGCGCGAGGTAGCGTCGAGCACCTCGAATGCCGGCACGATGGCGCCGGCGGGAAGCGGCTCGATCTTCAGACGGCCCGCGGACATCCGGTCCACCGAGTCGACAAACATCACGAAGTTTTCCCACTGGGTGCCCGGCCCGCCCGGCGGCCAGCTCGCCTGCATCTTCCACTCGAAGTCGGCGGCTTGCAGCGGCGCCGAGGCACCGGCCAGAAAGCTCAGTGCGGCTATGGCGCGCAACGCAGTTTTCATGTCGTTTCCTCCCGAATTTCCGTTGGCAGGCAGGCTGATTTGCCGCAAGCCAAGGAGTTGACGATACGAAAGTGGATAGTACTCCCGACAGCGAGTCAAGCAATCAGGCCCCGGTATCGGACCGGCGCCGTTAGCGTATGAGAGGGAACGACCGTGGCGCGGGCGGAAGCGAACGGGATCGAAATCGAATACGAGCTTCGGGGGCCGGCGGATGGCGGGCCGATCCTGATGATCGGCGGGCTCGGCATGCAGCTCGTCTCCTGGCCGGACGCACTGATCGACGGGCTCGGGGAGGCGGGCTTCCGGCCCATCCTGTTCGACAACCGCGACTGCGGGCTTTCCACGCGCTTCGAGGAGGCCGGACTTGCGAATATCGGCCGGGCCTTCAAGCAGGCTCGGGCGGGTGAACCCGTGGACGCCCCCTATACCATCGAGGATATGGCCGACGATGCGGCCGGGCTACTGGATGCGCTCGGCATCGGGGCGGCGCACATCTATGGCAGCTCCAATGGCGGGGCCGTCGCGCAGTTGGTGGCGATCCGCCACCCGGCGAAGACGAAGTCGCTGGCCTCCGTCATGGCGACCTCGGGCCGGCGCGGCCTGCCGCGGCCGGGCAAAGCGGCCTCCGAGTGGCTAAACGCGCCCCGCCCGGCGGATATAGACCGTGAGACCTTCATGGAATTGGCGTGGGAGCAGAACCGGATCATGGGCTCGCCGGGCTATCCGCGCGACGAGGCCGGCATCAGGGCCCGCGCCGGCGCGCTGTACGACCGCGCCTACTACCCCCCCGGCCACGGCCGGCACCTGCTGGCCAGCATCGCTTCCGGCGACAGCCGCTGCGCCGCGCTCGGCGGCATCGCAGCGCCCACGGTCGTCATCCACGGCGCCGACGACCCGCTGGTCCCTGTAGGGCAGGGCGAGGACGTGAAGAACTCGATCCCCGGCGCGCGCATGGTGGTGGTCGACGGCATGGGCCACGACGTCCCCGACGGGGCGGCGCCCCTGGTCGTCGAGGCGGTGGCCGAAAACGCCCGCCGCGCGGGCTGACGGCTCAGAAGGCGAGCGCGCGGCGCATCAGGTCGAGCGCGGCCTCGGCGAAACGCCACATGTTTGCCTCGCGGTCGGCGTCGCCCGTCTCCAGCGTCTCGGCGAAGTCGATGGCGCCGGAGACCGCGAGGCAGCTATGCCCCGGCGCATCGCCGTAGCGATTGCCGTCCGGGCCGGCCGCGCCCGTCTCTGCGAGGCCCCAGTCCGTGCCGAAGATGGTGCGCGCCCGGCCCGCCAGCAATTGCGCATAGGGCTCGGAGGAGGAGCGGATGCCACGCATGTCCTCCTCGCCGATGCGGGCAAGCTCGCTCCGCGCCGCCTGTGTGTAGATCACGCCGCCGCCCTGGTAGTAGCGGCTGGCTCCCGGCACGGCGAGCAGCGCCGCCGACACCAGACCGCCGGACGAACTCTCGAAAACGGCGATCGTCTCGCCGCGCTCTTTCAGTTTCGCGCCGATCTCCGCGGCCATGCTTTCCAGTCGAGCCATGTCCTCAATATCCCTCCGGCGTGCGGTGGCGCCAGTCCGTCGCTTGTTCGTAGGCCCAGCCGATGCGGAGCGCCAGCGCCTCGTCCCCGTCGCGCGTATTGACCAGCAGGGAGGTCGGCATGCCGACGGCCGTGAAGCCGTTGCGCATGGCGAGGCCGGTCAGGCCCAGATAGTTGCCCATGCGGGTCACGGTTGCAGGCGTCTGCTTCTGGTCCACTTCGGCGACCGGGATCGCCGCGAAGCAGGCGGTCGGCGTCAGCAGGGCGTCAATGCCGTCCATGGCGTCGTCGAATGCCGCCATGACCGCCTCGCGGTCGAGCAGCGTCGCCACATAGTCGCGGGCCGAAAGCCGTCCGCCGGCCGCCACGCGCGGCTTTACATCGGGATCGAGCTGCTGTTCGTCGTTGTCCACCACGTCCTTCAGGTGGGTGTAGCTCTCCGCGCCGATGATGTTGGCAACCAGCTCCGCGA
>MPNF01000358.1 GCA_002238885.1 Alphaproteobacteria bacterium bin95
TGGCCGCGCGCTTGGCCGAGATCGACCCGGCCAATGCGGACGCCTACAAGGCGAATGCCGCGGCCGGGGCGGCGGAGCTCGATGCGCTGGCGGCGCGGGTGGAAGCCATCGTGGCGCCCGTGCGCGGCAAGGCGTTTTTCACCGCCCATGACGCCTACCACTATTTCGAGCACCGCTTCGAGATCGAGTCGGAGGGTTCGGTGGCGCTGTCCGACGCCGCGCCGCCCGGTCCGGCGCGGCTCCACGATATCCGCAGCGAGATGCGCGAACACGGCGCCCTGTGCGTGTTCATCGAACCGCAGCTCGATCCGAAGCTGGCAAAGACGGCGGCGGAGGGCACCGGCGCACGCATCGCCGCGCTCGACCCGTTGGGCGCGGACCTCGAACCCGGGCCGGGGCTCTATCCGACGCTGATCGAGGGCCTCGCAACGAGCCTCGCGGACTGTCTGGCTCAGTAGGAGAAGGGCCAGGTGCGGAGCCAGTTGCGCGCGCGGCGCCAGAGCGCGGCAATGCCCTCGGGCTCCAGCACCAGGAAGACGAGGATCAGGATGCCGAAGGTCATCTGGCGCACCTGGGCTACCGCCTGCGCCATATAGGCGAGGTCCACGAACCAGGAGCCGACCGAGGTCATGGCGAGGAACACGAAGCGCGGCACCAGGCTGAGGAAGGCCAGCCCCAGCAGCGCGCCCCACACGCTGCCGAGCCCGCCGATGATGTTGATGGCGAGGTAGTAGATGGAAATCGCGAAGGTGTATTGCTGGTAGTTGGCGACGCCCAGATAGTAGGTGAACAGCACGCCCGCCACGCCGCCATAGGCCGCCGAGAGCGCGAAGGCCGCGAGCTTCACACGGGCGACGTCCACGCCCATGAGGGAAGCCGCGGTCTCGTGCTCGCGCACCGCGATCATGGCGCGGCCGAGGCGCGAGCGGCCGAGATTGAGCGCCGCCAGCAGTCCGGCAACCGCAACGGCAAGGACGAACAGGTAGAGTTCCGCCGCGCTGTCGAGCCGGAGGCCGAACAGCTCCGGGCGCGGCACATGAATCGAGGCCTGGATGCCGCCGCTGATCGCCGGCGTGCGGTTGATGATCCACTCGATCACCAGCTGGGCTGCGAGGGTGGAGATCGCCAGGTAGAAGCCGCGGATGCGCAGCGAGGGCAGGCCGACGACGATGCCGATCAGCGCCGCCATCGCCGCGCCCGCCGGCAGGGTAAGCCAGAACGGCAGGTCGAGACGCACCGCCAGGTTGGCGGCGGTATAGGCGCCGACGGACATGAACGCGCCGTGGCCGAGCGAGATCTGGCCGGCATAGCCGAGCAGGACCGTGAGGCCGAGCGCGCCCACCAGGTTGATCGCGTTGAGGGTGAGCACCGCCAGCAGATGCTCGCTGCCGAAGAGCGGCACGGGCACGAACAGGAGGAACAGCGAAGCCCACACGGTCCGGCGTACGGCCGGATGCGGGAAGAGCGCCATGTCGGCGCGGTAACTGGTCTTGTAATGGCCGGATTCGCGGAGGAACATGCCCGCCCGATGGGACAACGAAGCAACAGGTGAGCAAAGCATGAAACTCAAGCGCGTGGAACATGTCGCCGTAGCAGTGCACGACATGCAGGCATCGATGAAGATGCTGGAGGAGACGCTCGGTCTTGAACTCGACTATGAGGAGCGTATCGGCGACACGCGGCTCGCCATGTATCCGGTGGGCGAGACCAGCATCGAACTGCTTCAGGCCGAAGGCCCGGCCTCGCAGGTGAACGAGTGGATCGAGGGCAACGGCCAGAGCATCTACCATCTCTGCTTCGAGGTGGACGATATCGACGCCGCGCTTGCGGAACTAAAGGAGAAGGGCGTCAAGCTGATCGACGAGACGCCGCGCACCGGCCATGGCGGCAGCCGCATCGCCTTCCTCGACCCGGCGTCGACCGGGAATATCGTGATCGAACTGGCCGAACTGCCGCCGGGGCACTAACCCAGCACGCCCTCGCGGCGGCGGAGCAGGCTGCCCGGGAGGGCGCCGGTGTGCTCGCCCCGGTGGATGACGACCCGGCCGTTGACGATCACCGTCTCGACGCCGGCCGGGTAGGTGTGCGGCTCGTCGAAGGTGGCTTCGTCCCGGATCGTCTCCGCGTCGAACAGCACGACATCCGCGGCCCAGCCTTCGCGCAGCAGGCCGCGGTCCGCCATCCCCAGCGCCGCGGCAGCATTGCCGGTCATCTTGGCGACGGCCTGCGGCAGGCTCAGCAGCCCCTGCTCGCGCGCATAGCGGCCGAGCACGCGCGGGAAGGTGCCGTAGAGCCTTGGATGCGGCTTGCCCTGGGAAGTGACGCCATAGGGTGCGACGCAGGGGCCGTCCGAGCCGACGGTCATGGAGGGCTCGGCCACGATGCGGCGCACATCCTCTTCCGACATGCTGCGCACGAGTATGCGCGTTCCGCCCCGGTCCTCGACGACGATGTCGAACACCGCCTCCAGCGGATCGCAGTCGCGCTCGGCCGCAATCTCGGCGATCGTCTTGCCGGGCTCGACGGCGCCGGGCGAGTTGGCGATGCGGATGTCGTCCCAGCTTTCGATATGGCCGAAATTGTTGAAGCCGACCTCGGCGATCTTCTGGCGCACGCGTGAGCGGGTCTCGGGATCGACAAGCCGCTCCAGCATCGCGTCGATGCCGCCTTCCTGCAGCCAGACCGGCAGCAGGAAACGCAGCGGGTTGGTCGCCCAGTCATAGGGATACTGGTCGCAATGCACATCGACGCCCCGCGCGCGCGCTTCGGTGAATTGCGCGAGCAGCTTGTCCGCCTCGCCCCATCTGCCGGTGCCGGACAGCTTGAGGTGCGCCACCTGGACATGGATGCCGCATTGCTCGCCGACGTCTATGGCTTCCGCTACCGCCTCATGCACCTCGTGGCTCTCGTCGCGCACATGGCTCGAATAGCGCCCGCCATGCGCCTGCACCACGCGGGCGAGGGCCAGCACCTCCTCCGGCTTCGCATAGCAGCCCGGCGCGGTGAACAGGCCGGAGGAAAGCCCGAGCGCGCCGGCCTCCAGCGCCTCGGCCAGCATCTCCTGCATGTGCCGGAGCTCCCCGTCGGAGGGGTCGCGGTCCTCCATGCCCATCGCCATGAGGCGCAGCGTGTTGTGCCCGGCCTGCATTACCGTGTTCAGCGAAAGGTCCGGCCAAGTCTCCATGTAGCGGGCGAAGTCCGTCTCCTCGAAGGGCAGCCAGGGGGCGCTTGCGGCCAGATAGTCCCGCAGCATCTCGACCTTTCCGGGCAGGGCAGGGGCGACGGAGAAGCCGCAATTGCCCACTACCTCGGTCGTCACGCCCTGACGGATCTTGCATTCCGCCTTCGGGTTGAGCGGCAGGGTGAAGTCGGAGTGGGTGTGGATGTCGATGAAGCCGGGCGCGACGATGCGGCCCTCTGCATCGATCACCGTCTCCGCGCTGCCCGGGTAGTTTTCCTCGATGGCCGCGATGCGCCCGTCCCGGATCGCCACATCGGCCACGCGCCCCGGCGCCCCGGATCCGTCCACGACCTCGCCGCCCCTGATGAGAATATCGTCCATCGCGGCGTCCTCCCGAAATCGTAAGCGTCAAGCGGTAGAGTAGCGCAATTAGGTGCGGTCAGGCGGCCGCCAGGTGGAGCCAGCCGGAACAAGCCATGTAGGCTCCGACGAGCAGGATCAGCGCGCCGGACACATAGGGGGCCGAAGCGAGCAACCGGTCCGGCGCCGAAAACCGCTTCGATGCGTAGCGGAGCCCGAAGACGGCGGCCATGCCGACGCCGACCAGCGTCGCTGCCAGGCCGACCGAAAACGATGCGACCATGCCGACGCCGAGCCAGAACTGCCCGATCCCGAGACAGAGCAGCAGCACGGTGATCGCCGCAGGACACGGAATAAGGCCGCCGACCAGCCCGAAGCCGACGGTCTGCAGACCGGTCGCCCTGCCGCCCGCGAACCGGGCCTCGATCTCGCGGGCATGGCCGCGGGCATGGGCGTCCTCGTCGCGATCGTGGCCGCGATGCC
>MPNF01000359.1 GCA_002238885.1 Alphaproteobacteria bacterium bin95
CCCGGCTGCAAGGCCAGAAACTCCAGCACTTTCCCTCGGCTCAGCTTCTTGCGGAACGCGACCGATCCATCGACCCGCGCACCGTGAAGCTGAAAGCTGTTCTTCGCGAGATCGATCCCGATCATGCGAACCTGTTCCATGGACGCCCCTTTCCTTGTATGGGGATTTTGCTGTCAAGTGGGTTGGTGGCAGCGGTCCGGTGCAGAGGCCACTGTCCGGAACTACCGTGGTCCGAGGGGAGTTCTGCCGCGGGCGCCGATAACGCGCCACACCCTTGTATTCGGTTGGATCATGTACGATCCGGACCATGATGCAGTGATACGCATCAGCGGCTGAGCTCCGAGGCGGCGGGACCATTCTCTCTTGCGGCATGAAAGCCATGGAAAGGAGCGGGTTGCCGCCACCTCGGATCCGTCACGGTAGGACCGGCAGGGCTTTGCCGATCCGGCCCGTTACTCGAAAGCGGTGATCACGCCGCCGGTCTCAGGATGACGCCGTCAGGCACTTCGCCTTGGGTGGCCGGGCGCCACAGGGCGATCAGCAGCTTGCGCGCCAAGGCGACGATCATGGTCTTGCGCACGTCGCCCCGCCCGTCGGCGGTGCGCTCCCGATACCATTGCGCCAACGCGCTGTTCTTCTGGAACATGAGGAAGCGCCAGGCGAACTGGATCATGCCGCGCCGCACGCGGGCATTGCCGGCCCGGGCGAGCCCCTTCTCACGACGTTTCCTGCCGCTCTCGTCCGGCGACCCCGTCAATCCCCCGTATCGCGCCAACGCCCGGCGGTCGCGCACATCGCGCGACAACACCTCGCCGACCAACATGTCAGCCGTTTCGATGCCCAGACCATGGACCCTCGACAGCAACCGGACCATTTTGTGGTGTATTTCGTCCGGGGCTGCTTCGAGCCGCTGGATGCGTGCGACTTCGATCTCCTTGATCTGATCGTTGACGTTGCGCAGGCGCGCCATGTCCCGGCGCAACCCCGCCAGAGTGTTGGGCGGGATCGGCGCGCCTTCCGGCGTACATTGACCCGCAAGACGCTCCTCCGCTTTGCGGAGCTTCGGGTTGAAGTCTCGGATGCCAAGCCAGACCAGCGTCGCCTTCATGCGGTTGATCACTCTGGTGCGCTCGCCGACCAGGTTCTCGCGTTCTCTGTGCGGGCACCGGGCGTCCTCTTCTTCGATCGAAGGGATCGCCACCATGCGGCAATGCTCGGCCTCGCCACGTAACCAGCCCACGAATGCGCGCATGAGTAGCCGGCAGTCCAGCCGGTCCGTCTTGGCCCGGCGGTGGTCGCGCTTCACCGGAATGCTGGTTGCATGCATCATATGGGCCTCGATCCCCTGGGCGGTTAACCAGCGAGCCAACCAAAATCCGTCATGGCCGGCTTCGAACGCGACGCAGATGCGTGCGATTCGGTGGCCAGCCTCCTCGGCTTCATCTCGCCAGCGGTGCAACAGCGACAGCAGCGCTTTCTCTTCAACTGCCAGCTTTTTCAGTGGATCGCGTTCGACACCAGGAAGCAGTCCGGCGACAAGCCAGCTGGACTGGCTCATTTCCACCACGGCGATCAGCGTATTGTCCTCGTCCAGGGCGATGCAGGATCGGCTCAAAGCGGTCGTATCTGGTATGGAACAGCCTCCTTCTTTCGACAACAGAAGGCGACTTGATGCCATGAATCGCGTCGCCCGCCCCATAGCATCTCTCTTGGCGTTTATGACACCGCCAACTTGGCACATCGCGATGCCGTTGGGAGGGGCGTCCACTCCATCGCGTACGGAGTTTCGGCCCGGCAAGAAGGGCTTTGCCGGCTGCTCCGGCATTTTTCCGTCCGGACGTCGCATCCGGGCTTCTGCACGGTCGCATTGCGACAAGTGAAGATCCGCTGCCGCGGGTGATTCTTCCTCCAGCACCGACCACCGGCGCCACAGGCAGGCGGCGGGGCTGTTGTGGAGGTGGAATCGTCATGTCGCTGCTCGTCGGTTCCCGTCGCCCCTCCACCTGTCCTGTTCCGCCTGCGTCATTCGCAAGTCCCGACCACAAGATGCTCGCGCGAACGGAGGCCAACGATGAACGCCTACGCGATCACGCATGACGAACTCGACCTGGAGGTCCGCTGGCCCGGCGGCGAGTCGACGCGCTTTCCGTGGATATGGATGCGTGTCAACGAACCCGGCGCATTCGACCCCGTCACCCGCGAGCGGCGATTCGACCTTGCCGGGGTCGCGCCCGACATTCGCCCCGATGATGTAGAACTCAGCGGCGATATGCTGGTCGTCCGCTGGCCGGGGGGCGAGGGCGTCAGCCAGGTGCCGATGGCCTGGCTGGAGGCCCGCCGGCCGGACGCCCCGCAACCGGGCGACCCTGCGGCGGTCGTTCCGGAACTCTGGGATGCCTCGCTCGCTGAAATGCTCCCCCGCCACACGGCCAATGGCGACCTCAAGGCGTTCCTCATCGACCTGAAGCGTTTCGGCCTGGCACTGGTCGAAGGACTGGGGGACGATCCTGAAGCCGGCGTCGCCTTCGGCCAGCGCATCGCCTGTATCCGCGAGACCTATTTCGGCCGCATCTTCGAGGTCTATACCCATCCGAAGCCGAACAGCCTCGCCTACACGGCGCATGCGCTCGCGCCGCACACCGATCTTCCCTATTTCGAAACGCCGCCGGGCGTGCAGTTCCTGCATTGTGTGCGCAACGGAGCCATCGGAGGGGCCAGCCTGTTCGTGGACGGGTTTCGCGCCGGCCGGGTCTTGCGGGACGAGGCGCCCGAGGATTTCGACCTGCTGAGCCGGCAGAGAATGCCCTACCGGTTCATCGATGACGTGTCGGACATGCGCCATCGACGCCCGGTCCTGGCCCTGGACGACGACGGCGAACTTGCCGAGGTCGCCCTAAACCCGGCCCTGGCGGACGAGATACGGCTCGACGCCGATCCTGCGGCAACGAGACGCTACTATGCGGCCTGTCGGCGGCTGATGACGATTACCCGCCGGCCCGAACTCACACTGCACACACTGATGGAGCCGGGCACCATGGTCGCCTTCGACAACCGCCGGGTGCTGCATGGTCGCGACGCCTTCGATCCGTCGACCGGGGAACGCTGGCTACGGGGCTTCTATATCGACCGCATCGACATCGACAGCCGGCTCCGCTGCCTCTAGCCGGCAATTCTGCAAGAGGCTCTGATCAATTGGGGATTTCTGGCGAATTCACGAAGCCGCCGCGGTTCGGCCTATAGGTCGTTCCTCGCCCAACATTGCTGCGATGGCTTGCCCGACTCTCTCGGCCGCCGTCTCGATCTCGCGGTCTCCGACATGGGCGTAACGCATGGTCATGCGCAGATTTCGGTGCCCGAGCAGCCGGGCGACGCCGGCCCCCCTCCGAATAACCCGCTTGCCCCCATAGCCCACAGGTCCCTCCCACGCGCGGGCCGACGCCAGCCACGTGGAGGGCGTGCCGCCCCGCGCGCGGGGCCCTCCCATGGATGTCCGTCGTCAGAATGAATGGGACGGCGGGGGCCGTTTTCTAAAGGAGGCTCTGGCTCATCCGGGTTGATGTTATGCCGCTTGTCGCCGATGGGCCAAGCGGCGTTTGCGGATGGTCAGCTCCTTGACGTTTCTCCTTCTCTCGATGATGGCGTGATGCCGCCCGAAGTAGACGTCGGCTGGGGTGAGGTTGCCGAGGCTCTCGTGGTAGCGTCGGTGGTTGTACTGATCGACGAAGGCGCCGAGCTGCGCTTCCAGGTCTCCGGGCAGGTAGTAGTTCTCCAGCAGGACGCGGTTCTTCAGGGTCTGGTGCCAGCGCTCGATCTTGCCCTGTGTCTGGGGATGGTTCGGTGCGCCTCGCAGGTGGTCGATACCCCGGTCCTCGAGCCAGGCAGCAAGACCGCCGGCAATGTAGGACGAGCCGTTGTCGCTGAGCAGTCGTGGTTTGTGAACGACCCTGGCCCCGTCACGGCCTGAGGCCTGCAGGGCCAGTGTCAGCGTGTCGGTGACATCGCTGGCCTTCATCGTCGTGCACA
>MPNF01000360.1 GCA_002238885.1 Alphaproteobacteria bacterium bin95
ATCTCGACAGGATGGAAGCGCGCTCCGGTGGTCACGTCGAAATCGAGATCGGCATGGTGCATGCGATGCAGCCGCCACAGCGCGGGCACCGCGTGGAACATCACATGCTGGAGGTAGATCGCGAGGTCGAGGACAACGACCGCCAGCACGATTTCCAGCCAGAAAGGCAGCTCGACAAGGTTGAGAATGCCCCAGCCGCGGATCCCGGCGATTACGGCCAGCGCGACCGGGGCCAGAGGGACGAGAACCCATACCAGCGCCGTATTCAGCGCCACCACGCCCAGATTGGCATACCAGCGCAACCAGCGCGGCTGGGACAGCCGTCTGCGGGGCCGGGCCAGTTCCCACAGCGCAACGAGAGCGAAGACGCCAAGGAAGAACCCCAGCCGGATCACCTGTTCGCCGGTATCGAAAAGCTCCGACATTCCCCAACCCCGACAACCGGTTGGCGAGCGGGCGGCCCCACATCGCCACCCGCGCACTGTACGCGACTCAGGGTATCAGACGGGCCGGCCCTGCACGATGGTCGGTCAGCCCACCGGCCTGCCCTCCGCGTCGAAGCGGTTGGGAGCGGGATCCACGATGCGGGGTCCGTCAGGGGCGATTTCGAATACGGCCAGCGCCCTCTGGACCGCGCCGTCGGGCCGGAAACGGAAGAAGCCGCCGGCGCCGAAAAATCCGTCCGGGGCGGTGAGCGCGGCCATATCGAGCACAGCCGAGCGCCGGTCTTCCGCCAGCAGCGCGGCGATTGCGGTCGCATCGTAGGCAAGCCCGGCCAGACGGGGCGCCGCCGCGCCGTACGCGGCCATGTAGCGCCGGGAGAAGAGGTCGAATGCTTCCGGCGGCGGACCCGCGTACCAGGCTCCGGCAAGGCTCGGCTCGTCGAGCGGGAGCCGGTCGGGCCGGACGCCCGCGGCGAGATATCGAACCTGCTTCGGGTCGACGCCGTGGAAGGCGAGCAGAGCCGCTGTCGAGCGCAAGGCCTCGCCTTCGGCCGCGATCAGCACGGCGTCGAAAGGCGGGGGCCGTTCGTCCGTCTCCGGCGTGCGCTTGACCGGAGCGCCGGCGAATATTCGGACGCGCTCGGAAAGCGCCTTCGCGTCGAGGCCGGCGGAGAGGAAACCGCGCCGGACTACGACGGCGCCGTGTTTGCCGGCAGCGCGCCCGGCGGCCTCGGCGGCATAACGGCCGAACCCCGTATCGTAAGCCAGCAGGCCCAGCCGCCTCCGGCCCTCCGCAACGGTGTGACCGATCAGGCGTTCCACCTCTTCCTCCGGCGGCAGGCCGAACAGCCAGACGCCCTGTCGGAGGGTCGTGCGGTCATTCGAGAAGGCGAAGACAGGCAGGTTCTGCGCCCGCGCCGCCTCGGCTGCCGCCGAGACATTCGACCCGAAAATCGGCCCGAGCAGGACTCCGGCACCGCGCTCCACAGACTGGCGCGCTGCCTCCGCAGCACCCGCCGGATTGCCGGCGGTATCCATCGGCATCAGCACGAAGTCCTCGCCGGCGGCGTCGTACAAGGCCAGCTGGGCGGCGTTCAGCATCGCCGCACCGAGCTCTGCATGGCGGCCCGAAAACGGGGACAGCAGGGCGGCGCGAAAAACCGCCGGCGAAGAAGGTGCGGCTGCCCGCGCTTGCGGCGTCGGCGCAGCCGGCGGGGCGGCCTTGACGGGCGCTTTCGCCGGAGGTCTCGGCGGGCTAGGCTCACCTGTTCCCGAAGGCTGGCAGGCGACCAGCCCCATGCCGAGCAGCGCGAAAGAGGCGTAACGCCAGGATGCCGTGTTCACGACCCGTCTCCGACGGTGCAATCGGGCGCGAAGCTAATCCTCCCGGCCCGGCGCGTAAAGCGCATGACGACAGGTCGCTGGCGCCGGCGCTCTACCTGGTGGCAACGCCCATCGGCAATGCCCGCGACATCACCTTGCGCGCCCTCGACATTCTGGCGGCGGCGGACCTGGTCGCCTGCGAGGATACGAGGGTGACCCGGCGCCTGCTGGAAATTCACGGACTGAAAGCGCGCCTGGTCGCCTATCACGATCACAATGCGGAGCGGGTGCGGCCCAGATTGATAGCCGCAATCCACGCGGGACAGGCGGTGGCGTTGGCGAGCGATGCCGGGATGCCGCTCGTCTCGGACCCCGGCTTCGGCCTCGTGCGCGCGGTCCGGGCAGAGGGCCTCGCCGTGACTTCGGCGCCGGGGGCGAATGCGGCGCTGACGGCGCTCCAATTGTCGGGCCTGGCGCCGGACCGGTTCGCATTCCTGGGGTTCCTGCCGACGCGGGAGGTGGCGCGCCAGCGGGCGCTCGCGCCCTGGGCCGGTGCGCCGGGGACTCTGCTCGTCTATGAGGCGGGGACGCGGCTCGCGGCCAGTCTCGCCGACATGGCGGCGGTGCTGGGCGCGCGCGAGGCAGCGGTCGCCCGGGAGCTGACCAAGCGCTATGAGGAAGTTGCGCGCGGCAGGCTCGACGAACTTGCGGCGCGCTATGCAGAAGCCGGGCCGCCGAAAGGCGAAATCGTCATCGTCGTCGGGCCGCCCGCCGAGGCGGAGCCGATGGAAGTCTCCGACATGCAGCTGGCCGAGCGGATCGCCGCTCTCGGCCTCTCGCGGGCTGCCGGCGAACTGGCGGCGGTTTCCGGCCGGTCCCGCCGCGACCTCTACCGACGCGGACTCGAGCTGCTTGCCCGAAACCGGTGACAGCCGCGGCCGGCGGGCCGAGCGGATCGCTGCCTGGCGGCTGCGTCTTGCGGGGTACCGCCTGCTGGCGCGGCGTTACCGCACGTCGGTGGGCGAGATAGACCTTGTCGCGCGCCGCGGCCGGCGGCTGGTCATGGTCGAGGTCAAGGCAAGGCCGACAGAGGCGCTGGCGCGGCAGGCCGTGCCCGAACGCCAGCGCCGCCGCATCGAGATGGCTGCGCGGCGCTTCTTGGCGGCAAACCCGCGATACCGGGACTACGCCGTCAGGTTCGATGTCATCGCCGTGGTGCCGGGGCGGCTGCCTATCGTGATTCCGGATGCCTGGAGGGATGGGGACGGCCGCAGGTATCGGGTCGCATGAGTGCGGCCGAAAACAGGCTGCGCGAGATCGGCTCGCTCGGCGATGCACCTCTCGACATCGGCGAGGCCGCCCTGCTGCTCGGGTCGTTCGACCGTCCCGGAGTCCCGCTTGACCGTTACCGCGCGCATTTCGATGAATTGGCCGAAGCGGCCGGGAACCCGGACCGGCTCGCCTCCACGCTGGGAGGCGCATTCGGCTATACGGGCGACCGGGCGACCTATGACGACCTGCAGAACGCCAATCTCCTGCGCGTGATCGACCGGCGCAGGGGTCTGCCGGTCGCGCTCGGCATTCTCTATATGGCGGTCGGCCGCCGGCTCGGCGCACATGTCGAGGGGCTGGACTTTCCGGGCCATTTCCTCATCCGAGTGGACCGGGCGGAGATCGTGGACCCCTTCGAGCGGGGCGAGAAGCGCGAGCCGCCGGCGCTCAGGCAGATGCTGAAGGCGGCATACGGCCCTTCTGCCGAGCTGGAAGCGGCCCATTTCCGCGCGGCGACGGACCGTAGCGTGTTGCTGAGGCTGCAGAACAATATCCGCTTGCGGCTCGCCCGGCGCCGGCAGTTCGAGGCGGCGCTCGACGTGCTGGAGCGCATGACATGGATCGCGCCCGACCTGGCGGAACTGGTACGCGAGCGCGCGATGCTGGAGGCTGCGCTCGGCCGTTTCAAGGGCGCGATCGAGAGTCTGGAGCGCTATATCGGGATGGAGCGCTCCGACGGTCCTCGCCTCGAGGCCGCAGCCCTTCTGCAACGCTTCCGCGCCCGCCTCCACTGATCGAACGCCGCGCCATCGTGCGCAGCGGAGTCGGGCGCGATATGATGCGCTCGCGTTCCGCAATTTCCCGACCGGATTCCTGACCCATGACTCTCGCCGTCGCCGTTCAGATGGACCCTATCGAGAGCGTCGATATCGACGCCGACAGCACCTTTGCGCTCTGCCTGGAGGCCCAGGCTCGCGGCTATT
>MPNF01000361.1 GCA_002238885.1 Alphaproteobacteria bacterium bin95
CCGGCGGGCAGGCTTCGGCGGCGCCCTCCGTTTACGTGCTCTACTATCTGCGCGGCCGGAACGCCGACGGGACGGAGCCGCTCTGCATCGAGGGCCTCTCGGTCGGCTTCGGCGCCCGCACCTTCGCCGACGGCATCGATGCGGTTTACTACGTCGCCCAGGAAAACTACCCGATCGAGTTCGCCGAGATGGAATTCGGCGTCGAAATCGAGGCGTTCGGCATCCACCGGGACAGCGGCGGGGCCGGGCGCTGGCGCGGCGGCTGCGGCATCGTCCGGGATGTCCGGGTGCTGTCGGACGAAGCCCGTTTCGGGATCCGGCTCGACAATTGCCGCCAACCCGCCTTCGGGGTCCATGGCGGACTGTCGGGTTCGCCGGGCCGGGTCGTCGTCAATCCCGACGGCGCGAAGCCGCGGGACATCGCGACGATGGGCGACGGCATTCGCCTGGAAAAAGGCGACCTGGTCCGGATTATCACACCCGGCGGCGGAGGCTGGGGCAATCCTGCCGACCGCCCGGCCGAAGACGTGCTGGCCGATGTGCTGGACGGCTTCGTTTCCGAGGAAGCCGCCGCGGGCGACTACGGCGTCGTGCTGGCCGGCGACCGCGTGGACCTCGAAGCGACCCTAGCCCGCCGTGCCGCCATGGCGCGGCCTTCCAAAATGTTTCATCGCGGGCGCTACTACGACGCCGACGAGGACCGCCCGGAAGCCCTCACCGCATCAGCGACGGCAGGAAAAGGCTGATCTCGGGAATCGCGATCAGCAGCAGCAGGGTCAGGACGTCGATGGCAAGGAACGGCATCACGCCCGCGAACACTTCCTCCAGCTTGAGCGGGATCGGCGAGGCGCTGCGCACGACATAGACATTGAGCCCGACCGGCGGCGTGATGAGCGAGACCTCGGCCAGCTTGATCGCGATGACGCCGAGCCAGATCGGGTCGAAGCCGGCCTTGGTCAGGATCGGATACATGACCGGGAGCGTGATCACCATGATCGCGATCGGGTCGATCAGCATGCCGAGCACGAGATAGATGGCCGCGAACGCGAACAGGTAGGTGTATTTGCCGAGCTCCAGCGCCAGCAGCGCACCGGTGATGTCGTTGACGATGCCTGTATATGTCAGATAGCGCGCGAAGATGATGCCGCCGATCACGATGATGAAGATCGACGAGGTGGTGACGCCGGCGTCCTTGAAGGTGTCGACGGCGGTGCGCGCGTTGAGGCGGCGTTTGGCGACCACGATCAGGAACGCGCCGAAAGCGCCGATGGCGCCGGCATAGGTCGGCACGAAGAAGCCCGTATAGATGCCGCCGATGACCAGCACGAACAGGAAGGCGATGCCCCACACGCCGTAGAGGGAGCGCCAGCGCCGGCCCCAGGAAACCCGGATTTCCGAGGGCGGCGCAAGGTGCGGGAACCGCTTCGCGATAGCGTAGATGCCGCCCATGTAGAGGGCCGCGGACAAGAGGCCCGGCACCAGCCCCGCCACCAGCAGCAGCGCCACCGATTGCTCGGTCAGGATGGCGTAGATGACCATCAGGATGCTCGGCGGAATCAGCGAGGCGAGCGTGCCCGAGGCGGCGATGCAGCCGGCGCTGAGCCGCCGGTCGTAGCCGAAGGAGGTCATCTGCGGCAGCGCCATCTTGGTGAAGACGGCGGCGTTGACGACGGTGGACCCGCTGGCCGCCCCGAACGCCGCGGAGGCGAGCGTCGTTGCCATGGCGAGCCCGCCGGGCAGGCGCCCCAGCCAGTTATAGGCGGCGCGGTAGAGGTCCGTCGTCAGGCCCGCCTGGGTTGCGAGCGAGCCCATCAGGATGAACAGCGGAATGACCGCGAGCGTGAAGGAGTTCGTGGTGCTGAACGGGATGGTTGCAAGCTGCGCCCAGGCGGCGTCCGGCCCGATGGCGAGGAAGGTGCCCCATACGCCGCTGAGGCCGAGCGCCACGCCGATATGCACGCCCGAGCCCAGCATGGCGGCGAGCGCGATGGCAACGAGAACGCCGACAGTCGCGGGGTCGAGCACGGGCTAGCGGTCCTCCTCTTTGTCGTCGATATCCATCGCCGCCGCGTCCGCCGGGATGGTCTCGATGACGCCGATGTCGCGTTCGATGATTTGCTGGACCGAGAGCGCCTCGCCGCCCTTGATGAGGCGGTCGACGTCCACGATCAGGTCGAGCAGCAGTTGCAGGATGAGCAGCGCCGTGCCGGCCGCCAGCACGATGCGCGCCGGCCAGAGCGGCATCCGCACGAGGCCGAATGTCGCCTCGTCGATCTTGATGCTGAACAGCGCCTCGTTGGTCGCCTGCCAGAGCAGCAGCGAGAAGAACAGCATCGCCATGAGGCTCGCGAAGATGTCCATCGCCGCCTGCCCGCGCGCGCCGGCCCGCATGTAGAGCAGTTCGACCCGGATGTGGCTGCGCCGGATCTGCGTGTAGGTCAGCGCGCCGAACACGATGAGCACCATCGTGCTCTCGGTGATTTCGGTGGCGCCCGGCACCGGCACGCCGAACATCTGCGTGCCGACCACGTCGGCCGTGCCGAGAAATGTCGAAATGATGAGGCCCAGCCCGCCGAACAGGAGGATTCCGAGCGCGACGGGTTCGAGCAGGCGGGTGAGCCTGTTCATCGTCATGACGGGCTAGCCCTCAGGCAGTGCGACCGCGGCCCCGGCATGCGCCGGAGCCGCGGCGGTTTCATTTGCCTCGGGAAGAGGCGGCAGGACAGTCGTGGACCCTACATCGCCCACTCGCGCCAAGCCGCGCGGACTTCCTTGGCCTGGTCGCCCAGGCCGCGCTCGGCCATGCTCTCCTCCCAGCCCTTCAGCAGGTCGGGCGTGGCGTCCATCCACTTGGTCAGCTCGGATGCCGGGAACTCCTTGAAGACGCCCCCGGCCTTCTCGATATTGGCGATGGACGAGGCCGTGCCGGTCTCCAGCCAGTCGAGATATTCCTGCTGGCTCTTCCTCGCCTGGTCGGCGAAGATTTCCTGCACGTCCGCCGGCAGCTTGTCCCAGGCTCCCTTGCCGATGACGATCAGGTGGCCCGCGATCGTCATGGCGGTGCCGCAGTTGTATTTGCCGGGCTCGTAGAGGCGCAGGCTCTCGACATTGCCGGCATTCAGGAACGAATAGTCGATGGTGCCGCGCTGCAGCGCCTCATAGACTTCGGTCGGCTGCACCGTAACCGGGACCGCGCCGATGGCGGCGTGCATCTTCGGCAGGTCCGCGCCGAAGCTGCGGATCTTCTTGCCCTTCAGCCCTTCTACGGTGTCGCAGTTCGGGTCCGGGCCGGTCATGTAATAGGAGCCCAGCGGCTGCTGGAACAGGTACATGACGTTGAGCTTGTCGAGCTCCTCCTTGAAGATCGGGAACTCCTGATAGGACTTGTAGAGGATGTTGATCGCTTCCTTCGGCTCGTCGAAGACGAAGGGGATCTGGCAAGCCTTCCAGAACAGCAGCTGGTCGGGATAGTAGCCCGGCGCGACGGACGCCATGTCGATGGCGCCGCGGCCTGCGAGCGTGGCCACTTCCGGCCCCTTGCCGAGGCCGCCGGCGAAGGTGATCTCGATCTTCACCCGGCCGTTCGTGCGCTCTGCGATCTTCTCGGCGAAGTTCTTCTCCACCTGCACGAACGCGCTGTTCGGCAGATAGTGGCCCCAGCGCAGCTTGATCTCCTCGGCCTGCGCCGCCCCGCCGACCGCCGCGGCCGAAGCGGCCAGCACGGCCGATTTCCAGAGCATCCGGATTCCGTTCTTCATGCTTCTCTCCCTTTCGATGAAGCGTCTTGGATTGCGACCCCCCCTCTCCCCCCCTGCCCGCCTGGCGCGCGCTGCCCCCGACCCTGGCCTTTCCCCCAGCCGCATTCCAGCCTCGCACGGTCCGGCGGAGTTCGGGCCCACTCCACGGACGTGTCATGAATTGTCATGTTTCGTCATGGTCCGCATGCGGTTACCGAAGCTCTGCCGTTCCATTCCTGCATATCGCTCCTCCGTCGCGTTTCCGTCCCGTCGCCGC
>MPNF01000362.1 GCA_002238885.1 Alphaproteobacteria bacterium bin95
CCATCGGCGATATTGCCACCTACAAGGGCAAGCTGAAGCTGATCCTGACCGGTTTCGCCGAGGCGGCGGCGGCGGCCCATGACATCCATCCTCGCGTCTTCCCGGACGAGGTGCTTCATTGGGAATATTCGACGACGAAGGGCATACCCAAGCCATGACCCGTCCGCCCGTGCCGATAATCCCGACCTGCACGCTGCCGGGCGTGCTGACCATGCTCGGACCGACCGGCCCGGTACGGCCGCTGCTGCTCGATTCTCCCCATAGCGGAACCGATTACCCGGCCGATTTCGATGTGGCGGTCGATCAGGACACGCTGCTCGACGCGGTGGACACGGCCGTGGACGAGCTGTTCGGCGCGGGGCCGGAGCTGGGCGCGGCGCTGCTCAAGGCGCATTTCCCGCGCACCTATATCGACCCCAACCGCGCGGCGGACGATCTCGACGCCCGCATCCTCGACGGCTGCTGGCCCGGCCCGCTCTCGCCGACAGAGAAGACCCGGCGGGGCAACGGGCTGATCCGGCGTACCATCGGCGACGACGACCGGGCGCTCTACGACCGCCGGCTCGGCGTCGAGGAGGTGCAGGAGCGCATCTGCCGCTATCACGCGCCTTACCACCGCGCGCGCGGGGAGGCGCAAGACCGGCTGATGGAGCGGTTCGGCGCGGTTTATCACCTAAACTGCCATTCCATGGGCTCGCGCAGCCGCGAGGACATGACCCGGCGGCCGGACATCGTGCTCGGCGACCGCGACGGCACCACCTGCGAGGCGGAGTTCACCATACTCGCCGCCGAGGTGCTGGGCGGCCTCGGCTACCAGGTGCGGACCAACCACATCTTCAAGGGCGTGGAGCTGGTCCGCGCCTTCTCCGCTCCGGGCGCCGGTCGCCACTGCCTCCAGATCGAGATCAATAAGGACCTCTATATCGACGAGGCGACGCGGCGCCTCAGGCCGGATTTCGCGTCTGTGCAGGCCGATCTCGCGCAACTGATAGACCGGCTGGCCGCCTTCGCCGAAGAGCGCGCAGTCGAAGCGGGGAGGGACGTAGCATGAAGACCCATGCCGAGGTCGTCATTATCGGCGGCGGGGTAATTGGAGCGTCGGTGCTCTATCACCTGACGAAGCGGGGCTGGAAGGATGTCGTGCTGGTTGAGCGCGACGAGCTGACTTCCGGGTCGAGCTGGCACGCCGCGGGCGGCATGCACACCATCAACGGCGACCCCAATGTCTCCATGCTGCAGAAATACACCATCGACCTCTACCCGGAGATCGAGGCGGCATCGGAGCAGTCTGTGGGCCTGCATATGTCGGGCGGCTACATGCTGGCCGGCACGCCGGAGCGCCTGGAATGGCTGAAGCTGGCGCATGCCCGCGGGCGCTATCTCGGCCTGGATACCGAGCTGGTCTCCGCCGAGGAGGCCCATGCGCATATGCCGCTGCTCGATCCCCGGCATTTCGTCGGCGCGCTCTGGAATCCGAGCGACGGCCATGTCGACCCCTCCGGCGCGACCCATGCCTACGCCGCGGCGGCGCGCAAGCAGGGGGCGGAAATCTACCGCTTCACGAAGGTCGAGGCGCTGGCGCCCCTGGCCGGCGGCGGCTGGCTGGTGACGACCGACAAGGGGGAAATCCGCGCGGAGCATGTCGTCAATGCGGGCGGGCTCTGGGCACGGGAGGTCGGCCGCATGGTCGGCCTCGAACTGCCGATCCTGGCTATGGAGCACATGTATCTCGTCACCGACGACATGCCGGAGGTGGAGGCCTTCAACCGCGAGACGGGCCGCGAGATGCTGCATGTCGTGGACTTCGAGGGCGAGATCTATTTGCGCCAGGAAGGACGCGGCATGCTGATGGGCACCTACGAGGCGGCCTGCAAGCCGTGGTCGCCGGTGGATACGCCCTGGGATTTCGGCCACGAGCTGCTTCAGCCGGACCTCGACCGCATCGCGCCTTCGCTCGAAGTCGGTTTCCAGCATTTCCCGGCTTTCCAGGAAGCCGGCATCAAGCGGGTCATCAACGGGCCGTTCTGCTTTGCGCCGGACGGCAATCCGCTGGTCGGGCCGGTGCGCGGCCTGCCGGACTTCTGGTGCGCCTGCGCCGTGATGGCGGGCTTCAGCCAGGGCGGCGGCGTCGGCCTCGCGCTCGCCAACTGGATCGTCGATGGCGACCCCGGTTTCGATATCCACGCGATGGACGTGGCCCGGTTCGGCGCCTGGGCGACGCCCGCCTATACCGACGCCAAGGTCCGCGAGAACTATTCCCGCCGCTTCTCGATCCGCTTCCCGAACGAGGAACTGCCGGCGGCGCGTCCGCTCCGCACGACACCGGTGCATGACAGGCTGGCCGGCATGGGCGCGGTGTTCGGCGATGCCTGGGGGCTGGAGCAGCCGCTCTGGTTTGCTCCGCCCGGCGTGGAGGACCGGTTCTCCTTCCACCGCTCGACCGATTTCGAGCATGTCGGCGCGGAATGCCGGGCCGTGCGCGACGGCGTCGGGCTGGCGGAGACCAGCGGCTTCGCCGTTTACGATGTGACCGGGCCGGGCGCGGAAGCCTGGCTCGACCGGATCCTGGCAAGCCGCCTGCCGCGCGAAGGGCGCATGGGCCTGGCGCCGATGCTGAACGAGGCCGGCAAGCTGATCGGCGATTTCACGCTCGCCAATCTCGGCGGCGGGCTCTGGCGTCTGGTCGGCTCGGGCCCGGCCGAGGAGTACCATTTGCGCTGGTTCGACCGGCATCTGCCGGCGGACGGCTCGGTCGTTCTCGCGCCGCTCGGCGCCGCGCTCACCGGGCTTACGATAGCGGGTCCGAAATCGCGCGATGTGCTGGCGGCTCTGGTGCGCGAGGACGTCTCGGCCGAAGCGTTTCGTTTCATGGACGTGCGCCGGATGACGCTCGGTGCGGTGCCGGCCCTGGTCGGCCGGGTGAGCTATACGGGCGGGCTCGGCTACGAAATCTGGGTTACGCCGGATTACCACCGCCCGTTGCTGGATCTGCTGCTGGAGGCGGGAGAGGCGCACGGTATCCGGCCGTTCGGAAGCCGGGCGCTCAACGGGCTTCGCGTCGAGAAGCAATACGGCTCCTGGGCCAGGGATTACCGGCCCCTCTACGGCCCGATAGAGGCGCGGTTGGACCGCTTTGTGGCGTACGGCAAGGCGGCGGACTTCATCGGCAAGAAGGCGGCGATCCGGGAGCGGGACTCGGGCGGGGCTGTCCGGCTCTGCTTCTTTTCCGTGGACGCGGACGATGCCGACGCCATGGGCGACGAGCCGATCTGGCGCGGCGGCGAGGTCGTTGGCGCCATCACTTCCGGCGGCTACGCCCACTGGTCCGGCGTCTCCGTGGCCTGCGGTTATGTGCCGAAGGAGCTGGCGGTCGAAGACGACGGCTGGGAAATCGAGCTCCTCGGCGACCGCCGCCCCGCCCGCCTGCAGCGGCTGGCGCCCCTCGACCCCCACGGGGGAGCGCGGGGGGGGTGGGGTGGGGGGGAGGGGGGCCTTGCCGCCCCCCCCCCCCCCCCCGCCTGCAGCGGCTGCCGCTCTTCGACCCGAACGGAGCAGCGATGCGGGGATAGCTTCGGGGGAAGCGCAGCTTTGCAGCCCCTCATCTTGTGCGGGTCGAGGCCGCCGTATCGCGCCCCGTCAGGCGGCGCGCATCAGGTCCACTTCCATGCGGACGCCGTCATAGGGGAAGTTCATGCGCCCGCCCTCGTCCCGGTCGAGCAGGCCGGCACCGACGAGCGCGGCCATGTCGCGGTGCACGGCCTTCACGTCCCGGCCCACCCGCCGCGCGACCTCGCGCACGGGCAGGGGCCCCGCACCGGCCATCGCGCGCAGGATCGACAGGCGCTTCGGCGCGCATATCCGGTGGAGCAGGTCGATGGAGGCGAAGGCGATGCGCGGCGCCGTCCGCCGGCCCGCCAGAGCCGCGTCCATCCGCGCGGCAAGTTCACTGCGGGGCGCAACTGTCAGGGTCACAATCCGTTCTGTCTCACCCATTCGTCCACCTCCTT
>MPNF01000363.1 GCA_002238885.1 Alphaproteobacteria bacterium bin95
GATCGGTATCGCCGGGTACGACCGGATGAAGGAGCGGACAATGGCGATCGCACGGGGAGAGCACAAGCCTTCCGGGAACGAGCCAACGGTCTGGTTCACGTCCGTCGAGAGCTTCGCCAGGGTGCTCTCGGGGCACAATCGCGAGCTGTTGGCGACGATAGTGCGGGAGCAACCGGGTTCGCTGACGGAGTTGGCGGCGCTGGCCGGGCGAAGCAAGTCGAACCTGTCACGCACTCTCAAGACGATGTCGCGCTACGGTCTAGTGGAGTTGGCGGCGGGACGGCGCGGTGCGGTCGTTCCCCGCGTTCCCTACGACCGGGTAAGCCTGGACCTGCCGCTGACGGCTTCGCCGCGCGAGGCCGCATAAGGCAGCCGGCAGCGGCGCCTACTGCTCCGCACCGACCGCGACATCGGCGGCGAGGGACTCGGCGCTTTCGCCGTGCATGTGGCCGCGGATGGGGGCGGCGTCGAAGGCGTCGAGGCCGGAGCCGAGGCGGACATAGGCGTCGGTCGGGCTCTGGCGGTGGGTGGGGTCGAAGCCGACCCAGCCGAGCCCCTCCACCCAGGCTTCCGCCCAGGCGTGAGTGTCGCCGAGCGGGGAGTCGGGGTCGTGCAGGTAGCCGACGACATAGCGCGCCGGGATTTCCAGGGTCCGGCAGGCGGCGGCGAAGAGATGCGCATGGTCCTGGCAGACGCCCGCCCCGCGCTCGAGCGCCTCGGCGGCCGTGACGCTGCTGTCGGTCGCGCCCGGACGGTATTCGACCGCGTCGGCGACCGCCTCGTTCAGGTTGTGGAGCATCGGAAGCAGGCCGTCGCTCGCTTCGGCGACTTTCTCCGCAAACCCGGGGATGCCGCCCTCGGGCTCTGTGAGCGGCGAATAGCGCAGGAAGACGGCCGGGCGATGCGGCGGCCAGCGGCCCAACATCCCGGCCCTGTCCTCGGTCTCGACCGTGCCCTCGACCGAGACCTCCACGCGCTCCGGCGGCTCCGGCGCCCGCCAGAGCGCCTCCCTGTCGCCGAAGGAGTTGGTCAGCAGGGGCGAGACCTCGGCCCCGTTCACCCGGACCGACCAGGCCTCGATGCGCTGCATGGCGTGGTCGGGAGCGAACAGGCGCAGGCGCAGCGTCAATTGCGAGGGCGGCGGGTCGTAGCGGTAAACCGTCTCGTGGCGGATGGAGAGGCGCACGGGTCCCCCCTCAGAAATGGTAGGCGCGGGAGAGCTCGCCGGAGAGGCGGCCGTTCAGATGGATCGCCTCCAGCAGGAACTCGTGCAGCCCTTCGTCGAAGATGTCGTCCATCTCCCGGTCGCGCAATTGGCCGACGGCTTTCTCGACGGTGGCGTGGCAGTCGTGGCGCGCGCCGTAGCGGTCCGCCAGGCGGCCGAGCGCCGCGCGCAGGCCGGAATAACAGAAGGCCAGCGAGCAGGGGAAATCGCGGTTCAGGATCATGAAATGGGCGATCTTCGACGGGCTGAAATCGCCCCGATAGACATAGTGGAAGGCGCGGACCGCCGATGTGGCCTGCAGCAGGCTGATCCAGCGGTAGCGGTCGCGGCTGTCGAGCACCAGGCCGGTCTCCGGCAGCAGCACGAAATACTTCACGTCGAGGAGGCGCAAGGTCATGTCGGCGCGTTCGATGAAGGCGCCCGCGGAGAGGAAGTCGTAGCGCTCGCCGCGCAGCATGGTCGTCTGCGCCGCGCCCCGGAACAGCGCCGAGAGGCTCCGGATGCGCTCGAGCGTGGCCGGCAGGTCGGGCTGGATGGTGCCCGCCTCGACGCCGCCGAGCCAGCGCCAGCCGTCGTTCAGCCCCTCCCACATCTCGGCGGTGAGCGCGGTGCGCACGGCGCGGGCATTGTTCCTTGCGCGGTCGAGGCAGGCCCGGATCGAGGAGGGGTTATTCTCTTCGAGAATCAGGCTGCGGCAGACTTCCGCCTCGCCGATCCGTTCACCGGGGTAGAACGCGGCGCCCGCCCCGGCCGCGGCCACCACGGAACGCCACTCCTCCTGTCCGTAGGCGCCCGGCAGCATCGCCATGCGCCGGCCCATCTCGACCAGCCGCGCCGTCGCCTCCGCGCGCTCGATATAGCGCGCCATCCAGAAGAGGCTCTCCGCCGTCCGGCTCAGCATAGGTACAGCCCCGTCGGGTTCCGGGTGCAGTATAGGCGGGTTTCGCCCCGCCTGTCCCGCTGGGAGAAGGCTAATCCGCCAGCACCCAGGTGTCCTTGACGCCGCCGCCCTGGCTGGAATTGACCACCAGCGAGCCTTCGCGCAGCGCGACGCGGGTGAGGCCGCCGGGGACGAGGCGGATGGTACGGCCAATCAGGCAGTAGGGCCGGAAATCGACATGTCGGCCGGCAATGCCTGCCTCGGCAAGCGAGGGCGATGAGGACAGCTCCAGCGTCGGCTGGGCGATATAGCGCTCCGGGTCGAGCTTGATCTTCTCCGCGAACTCCGCGCGCTCTTCGGCGGTGGAATGGGGCCCGATCAGCATGCCGTAGCCGCCCGAGCCATGCACTTCCTTCACCACCAGCTCGCTCAACCGCTCCAGCACATATGCGCGCTCCTCGTCGTGCGAGCAGCGCCAGGTCGGCACGTTTTCGAGGATCGGCTCCTGCCCGAGATAGAAGCGGATCATCTCCGGCACATAGACATAGACTTCCTTGTCGTCCGCAATGCCCGTTCCCGGCGCGGAACAGAGCGTCACGCCGCCCGCGCGGTAGGCGTTGAACAGGCCCGGCACGCCGAGCAGGCTGTCCGGGCTGAAGGAGAGCGGATCGAGGAAGGCGTCGTCGATGCGCCGGTAGAGCACATCCACGCGCTGGGGCCCCTGCGTCGTGCGCATCCAGCACAGGCCCTCATCGACGAACAGGTCCTGCGGTTCGACCAGCTCGATGCCCATCAGGTCGGCGAGGAAGGAATGCTCGTAATAGGCGGAGTTGAACGGCCCCGGCGTCAGCAGCGCGATTACGGGATCGCCGGTGCAAGCCGGCGGCGCCACCTCCTCAAGCGTCCGGCGCAGCTCCTCCGGATAGACATCGACCGGCTCGACATTGCCGGAGCGGAAGAGTTCCGGGCAGGTCCGCATCATGCACTCGCGGTTTTCCAGCATGTAGCTGACTCCGGAGGGCGTGCGGCAATTGTCCTCCAGCACCTGGAACTCCTGCTCGCCGGTTCGCACGATGTCGATGCCGACCACATGGGAATAGACGCGGCCCGGCGGATCGACACCGACCATCGCCGGCTCGAAGGCCGGATTTCGATAGACCAGCCGCTCGGGAACGATGCCGGCGCGCAGGATTTCGCCCCGGTGATAGATATCCTGGAGGAAGGCGTTGAGCGCGAGCGCGCGCTGGCGGATGCCGCGCTCCAGCCGGCGCCACTCGGCCGCGGCGAAGACCCTCGGGATGAGGTCGAAGGGGATCAGCCGCTCCGGGTCCCCGCCCTCGCCATAGACTGCGAAGGTAATGCCGATGCGGCGGAAGACCGCCTCGGCCTCCGCCGTGTGCCGGCGCAGCGTGTCGAGGCCGCTCGCCTCGATCCAGGCGGCAATATCGTTGTAGGGCGCCCTTAGTCCGGTGCCGTCGCCGGTCATCTCGTCGAACATGCCGGCTCCCTTCCCAACCGGTTCCGCGGAGCGGGGTCGCCGTCTCCCGTCAGACCGGGTCCCAGTAGAACACATCGCCGTCCCGGTCGAGCGGGGAGAACGCCGCCTTCAGGGCCGGCATGGCGTGTTCGTGGATGGCGGCGGGCGTCCAGCCCTCGCCCCGATGCACGGACCGCGCCGGGCGGTGCTGGTTGAAGATGAACTGCTCATTGCGGCGCGACGCGAAGATCTGGCCCGTGACGCCGCTCGCGAGGTCGGACAGCAGATACACCACCATCGGCGCGATCTGCGCGGGCTGCAGCGTCTTCAGCTTCTCGATGCGCTCCAGTTCCTGCGGCGTGTTGGCGGGAATTGTCTCGATCATGCGTGTCCAGGCGAAGGGCGACATGCA
>MPNF01000364.1 GCA_002238885.1 Alphaproteobacteria bacterium bin95
ACATGGATTCGCTCTATTTCATCCTGCTCAACTGCAACAAGCGCTCGATCACCTGCAACCTCAAGGAGGAGAGCGGCAAGGAGCTGCTGCGCCGCCTGATCGCCAAGGCGGATGTGCTGATCGAGAACTTCGCGCCGGGCGCCATCGAGCGGCTGGGCTTCGGCTGGGACGAGCTGCAGAAACTCAATCCGCGCCTCATCTTCGCGCAGGTCAAGGGCTTCGCCACCGACGGCCCCTACGCCAAATACCTCTCCTTCGACATGATCGCCCAGGCGACTGGCGGCGTGATGAGCATCACGGGCATGCCGGACGGCGTACCGATCCGCCCCGGCGCCACCATCGGCGACACGGGCACGGGCCTACATATGTGCGTCTCGATCCTCTCCGCGCTCTTCCAGCGTGAGCGCACCGGGCGCGGCCAGCATCTCCAGGTCGCGATGCAGGACGCGATGACGAACTATTGCCGCGTTACCTTCTCGCGCCAGCCGATGATGCAGGAGCCGGCGCCGCGCCTCGGCAATTCCGTGGCTTCGGGCGCGCCGGGCGGCCTCTTCCCTTGCAAGGGCGACGGGCCGAACGACTATTGCTTCATCTTCGTCGCCCGCGACCTAACCGCCCATTGGGAGCGCGTCTGCAAGGCCATCGGGCGCGAAGACATGCTGGCGGACCCGCGCTTCTGCGACGGGCAAAAGCGCATCGAGCACAAGGCCGAGATCGAGGAAAATCTCGCCGCCTGGACACGCCTGCGCACCAAGCAGGAGGTGATGGAGGCCATTGGCGGCGCGGGCGTCCCCGCAGGCGCGGTGTTCGACATCAAGGACCTGATCTCCAGCGAGGACATGCACCGGCGAGGCATCATGCAGACCGTCGAGCATCCGGACCGGGGCGCGGTGGTGGTGCCGGCCTGGCCGGTGCGCTTCGGCGGCGAGGCGATGGACGTGGCGCGGGCGCCGCTGCTCGGCGAGCACAACGAGGCGGTGCTGGGCGAGCTACTGGACATGCCGCCCTCGGAGGTGGCGGACCTCAAGCAGGCCGGCGCGCTTTGATGCGGCTGCGATGATAAGGGGCGGCGAAGAGCTGATAGCTCTTTCCGCCGCGCCGCCGGCGCTTCGGCCCGCGGCGCGGCGGTTCTACTTCCTTCGCCACGGTGAGACTGCCGGCAACGCCACATTCATCGTGCAGAGCCCGGTCATTCCGCTGAACCACGCCGGCAGAGCTCAGGCTGAGCGGGCTGCTGAGAGGCTGGCAGACGCCGGAGACATTACGCGCATCGAGGCCAGCAGTTATCCACGCGCCTACGAGACCGCGCAGGCCGTTGCCCGCCTGCTCGCCGTGCCGATGAACGCCACGCCCCGGCTCGGGGAACGGCTGTTCGGCGAGCTCGTCGGGCAGAGTGCGCTGCAGCTCGACTGGCGCGCGCAGCCGGCCGGCGGCGAGACCCTGCCGGCTTTCGTGGCGCGCACCAAATCCGCCGCCGCCGTCGCCCTGCAAGTCGCAGGCATCCCCTGCATCGTGGCGCATGGCGGCAATCTGCGTGTCATCATGGCCGCCCTCGGCGTCGCATTCCGCGACGAGCTCGCGCCCAACGCCCTGCCGCTCCGCTTTGACCGCACGGCCGCCGGCTGGACGGTGACGGTGCTGTAGGCGCCGATAGCGTATCGGGAGCGCCGCTTCGACACCAAGGACGGTCTCAGCCTCTATTTCCGAGACTATGGCGACCCGGACTCGGCCGCAACGCCCGTGATCTGCCTTGCCGGGCTGTTCCGAAACGCCCGCGACTTCGATCCGGTCGCGCAGAGGCTCGCGGAAGGGCGGCGGGTTTTGTGCCCGGACCTGCGCGGGCGGGGACAGTCGGACTACGATCCGGAGTGGCGCAATTACCGCCCCGCTATCTATCTCGACGACCTATCCCGTCTGCTGGCCTTCGCGGAAGTCCATCGGTTCGTGGCGGTCGGAACCTCATTCGGCGGGCTGCTGGCAATGGCGCTCGGGCCGTTCGTGCCATTCAGTCTCGCGGGCCTGGTGCTCAACGACGCGGGCCCGGAGGTCGAACGGGAGAGGCTGGACGCCGTGCTTGCCTATATCGGCGCCGACCGCCCGCAGCCCGATTGGGCCGGCGCTGCGAAGGCAGTCCGGACACACCCGCCGGGCGCAATATTCCAGACCGAGGCGATGTTCGACGCGATGGTCCGCAATACCTATCGGGAGGGCGCCGACGGACTGCTCCACTTCGACTGGGACGTGAATATCGTCAGGCCGATTACCGAAGACCGGGCCGAGCCCCCGGACCTCTGGCCCTATTTCCGCGGCCTGCGGCCGATCCCGCTGCTCGCTTTCCGGGGCGAGGTCTCGGACGTGTTTTCCGAGGCGTGCTTCCTGCGGATGGGCCGGGAATACCCCGAAGCCCGCCTCGTGACCGTGCCGCGCACGGGCCACGCCCCACCCTGACCGAACCCGAATGCGTCGCCGCGCTGGACGAGTTCCTGCACGGCATCGATCAGGACCGCTTTGCGGCAAGCGTCAGCACGCAGCGATAGACGACCTCGACGAAGCCGTTCGCGTTCGCGTGTCGGTCCATGAGCGCCTCGACCTCCCGGTCGAAGGTCGCCGCGCCCACCGCATCCCGCGCGGCCTGCGCGCGCGACGACGACCTGGACATCGCCATGAAGGCATCCCGGCGCATCGGCCTCTGCCAAGCCTCGCTTTCCTCCTGCGAGCAGGCGGTCCAGCCGAGTGCGCCGAGTTCTCCCGCAATGTCGAATTCGCGGTAGTCGCGCCGGTAGCCCGGACTGTAGCGTTCGAGCAGCACCTCGTAGCCGGCGGCGAAGGCGTCCCGGCGCCAGTCGCGGTTGTTGTAGAGAATGGCAACGGCACCGTCGGGTTTCAGCACCCGCCCGCATTCACGCCAGAAGGCCGGCCGGTCGAACCAGTGGAGCGCCTGGGCCGAGAACACGAGATCGACCGCCACGTCCGCCGAAGGCAGCGCCTCAGCATTGCCGTCGCGCCAGCTTATTCCCTGTGCAGCCTCCACCTCCTGCCGCATGGCCGGGCTCGGCTCGATGGCCAGGATAGCGGCGCGCGGGCCCAAAACGCCTGCGAGCGCGCGGGTGCCGATCCCGGTGCCGGCGCCTACATCCAGCGCCTCGACCGGCCCGGCGGGCGTCCAGTCGGCGATCATGGCGACCAGCCGCTCCGGATATTGCGGCCGGGACTTGCGGTAGTCCCCGGCAATGCGTTCGTAGTCGGGTTTCATATCCGCCACGCGCTCTCAACCCGCATGAGTCGCCAGGAATTCGGCCAGCGGCGTTGCCCACTTCGCCCAGTCATGGCTCGGGGCGCGATGGCCGTAGGGGCTGTCGATCTCGAAATATGAAGCCGACGGCCCCAGCAGGGCCAGCGTCGGCTCAGCCAGCGCCGGTGTGAACAGCACGTCGCTGCGCGAAAGCACATAGAGCAGCGGCGCGCGAATGGCGTCCGCGCGAGGCCGCGCATCGAAGCGGGCGGCCGCGCGCGCCAGCACAATCAGCGACTCGGGCGTGAACTCCCGCGCCCATTTCCGCGCCAGCGCCTCCACCTTCCGCCGGCCCGCCTCGCGGGAGCCGAGCCGGTCGGAGAACCAGTCGAGATCCCCGTATCGTTCCAGCGTCTCGAACCGAAGCCGTTCCAGCTCCCCCGTCGGATCGTCGAGGCCGGCGAAGCGCGCCTCCAGCGCCAGCGCGCGCTCCTCTCCCATGCGGCTCGCAATGCCCGTCGCGACCGGCACAAGCGCGCGCATCCGCTCCGGGTGCCGGCTGCCCCATTCGAAGGTGAGGTGGCCGCCATAGGAAAAGCCGACCACCGCCGCCAACTGTCCCACGCCCAGATGCTCCAGCAGGCGATGCTGGGCCGCCACCATGTCGCCCGTCTCGATATCCGGAAACGGCTGGCCGCGCACCGGGCCGCTGCTCCCGTAAGCGGAGCCGATCATGTTCGAGCAGACGAC
>MPNF01000365.1 GCA_002238885.1 Alphaproteobacteria bacterium bin95
CCGCCGGGAAACTGCGCGCGCTGATCCGGGCGGGCGGCGACGCCATAGAGGGGCCGTTCGACGGCGAGGAGGCGATCACGCTGATGGCAGACCTCGACGCCGGCGCCACCGGCACCATGCCGAGCGCGCTGCTGCCGGACCTGCTGAAGCCTGTCGTGGACGCCCACCGCGAAGGCCGCCGGGAGGAAGCCGCTGCCGCCTATGCCCGCGTGCTGCCGCTCATCAACTACGAAAACCGCCAGTGCGGCCTGCGCGCCTCAAAGGCCGCCATGAAGGCCGGCGGCGTCATCCGCTCCGACCATGTCCGCGCACCCCTCGCGCCGCTGGAGCCGGAAGTGCTGGCGGGCCTGCTGGAACTGGCCCGGCCGCTCGACCTGCTGGCGCTGCGGTGGGGGCTTTGAGGGGCGGAAGCCCTCTTCCAATCGAAACCGATGGCCGGTTGGGATATAACCGCGCTCAACCGCACTCGCGACGAGGCCGGTGGAGCGCCGGAGGCTTGAGATGACATTCCTCAACAGTTTCGAGGCCGTCAGCTATCGAGGCATAGACGGCCTGTCCTTCCCCCACTTGGCGAGCGCTAATCTCATCACCGGCGAGAACGGCGTGGGAAAGACAGCAGCGCTGGAAGCGATGTGGTTGTTTACTGGGCGGTACAATACCGGACTGTTATGGAATCCGCATGTACAGCGTTCGGCCAAACCTATTCTAGACCCGGTCTCCAGACTGGCGAAGGACACGCTTGAGATCCGAGGGACAGAAGACGGCTCGGCCCATAGCTTGAAGGCAGCGTTTCAGAAAGTTGCGGATATTGATGGACCCAAAGAAATTCCACCCGTCCCTACACCGGAAAATCCCTTCATGGCGCCACCTGTGGTCGCCTGCATCAATACCGAACTGGATGAAATTCCACCGAAACGGGAAGTAGGGGGAATTCATGGAACTCCTTGGGGGTCCGTTGTATTCGAGAAACCGGACCGACCTGCAGCAAAATCGAGTTGCACTTTTCTAAGCACGAGGCTTCCGGTCGAAATCCTCAACGCAGCTCTACAGCAATACTCCGACATGGTCAGAGCAAAACACAAAAAGGATTTTACGAATGCAGTTAACCTTATTCTTCCGAAAGTCAATGACGTCGAAATACTGGCTGACGAGTTTGGGGAACCTTATCTTTCTGCGGTAACAACTGACGAAGTGCGATTGCCGCTCTACGCTCTCGGGGGAGGAGTCGTGCAACTATCTCAGTTGTTTCTAGGCTGCTTTACCTCCCGTGGCGGCGTACTTTATGTGGATGAAGTGGAAAACGGTCTGCATCATTCGGTACTGGCGGAAGTCTGGTCTCATGCCCGCATGTGGATGCGACAGTGGGATGTCCAATTGGTAGCAACGACCCATAGCGATGAGTGTATACGGGCGGCGATGGCGGCCTTTGAGGACGCGCCGGACGAATTGGCGATCCACAAGCTCTACAGGAACGCGGAAACGGGCAGGATTGAGGTCACCACCTTTACCGGCGAGGCTCTGGAAGGCGCGCGCGACCTCAATCTGGAGACCCGGTAGTGGCGGCCGCAGATGGCGGTGCGCCAAGATTGGAAATTCGCTCGGACCGCTTGTTGCTGGTCGAGGGTCGGGACGAGGAAAACCTGTTCGAGGCGCTCTTGAGGCACTGCTTCGGCCCTGCGGCGAGTGAGGACATACAGATTATCCCCGCCGGAGGAAAGCACCGCTTCCGAAAAAATCTCACGGCAATCGCGGCTGCCGCCCGCGCGCGGCCGACACTCCGGGCAGTCGGCGCCATTCGGGATGCGGACGACAACGCTCTGAGCGCATTCCAGAGCGTTTGCGATGCGCTGCGCCATGCCGGCTACGATCCCCCTTCGGCCCATGGTCAGGTTTCTGTTGGCGACCCGCCGGTAGGCGTGTTCATCCTGCCGGACGGGACGGGAGCGGGGGCCATCGAGACCCTGTGTCGGCGTTCCGTCGCAGGCAACGAAGCCAGCCGGTGTGTCGAAGCCTATATCGACTGCCTGAAGGACCGAGGTGCTCTGCGTTCCCGGAATGAGGACAAGACTTTCGCCCATGCCTGGCTTGCGGGCACGAACGATCCGGTGGCGCGTGTGGGCGAGGGCGCCCGGCAGGGCGTGTGGGACTTCGACTCCGATGCGTTCGCGGAAATTGCCTCTTTCATCCGGAAGCTGCCCTGATCAGCGGTCGAACTGTGTCCGGCGCCATGCAAAATCCTATTCGTTCAGCGCTCTCCATCCGTCCGGAGGCCGCCGATGACCGGGAGGCGGTGGGCCGGCTTCTGCTCGGAGCGTTTCCGACCTCCGACGAAGCAGGGCTGGTGGAGCGGCTTCGCGAGGACGGGGATGCGGCGGTTTCGCTGGTTGCCGTCGAGGCCCGAGAGGTTGTCGGGTATGTGCTGTTTTCAAGGCTGCGCGCGCCTGCTGCCGCGCTCGCCCTTGCACCGCTGGCGGTCCGCGCAGATCGGCGACGGCGGGGCATCGGCTCCCCGCCGGGGGCATACGGGGGCCGCCCGGCGCCGGCGGCTGGTCGAAGCGGGGCTCGACCGGGCGAGGCAGGAGAACTGGCGTGGCGCCGTCGTCCTCGGCGACCCGGCATATTACCCCCGCTTCGGCTTCCGGCCCGACACGGTGCGCGGCATGGCTTCCCCCTATGCCGGCCCCGCGCTGATGGGACTCGCGTTCGCAGAAGGCAGTCTGAGCGGGCCGCGCATCGAGCATGCCCCCGCCTTCACCTCCCTGTAGCCCCTAGCCCGGCCGGTGCGCCGCGAGCGCCTCCCAGTCAAAGGCGATGCCGTGGCCCGGCCGGTCCGGGGCGCGGGCATAGCCGTCCTGAACGGTCAGCGGGTCCGCCATGAACTTGTCGAGGCCGAAGGCGTGCCATTCCAGATAGGCGGCGTTCGGCGCGGCGGCGAGCAGGTGGATATGCAGGTCGTGCGCGCCGTGGCTCATCACCGGCAGGCCGTGCGCCTCCGCCAGGCGGGCCACCTTCATGAACGGCGTGACGCCGCCGCAGGTGGTGAGGTCGGGCTCCGGGAAGTCGACCCCGCCGGCGCCGATCAGCGCCGCGAACTCGGCGAGCGTGTGGTGGTTCTCGCCCGCCGCCAGCGGCACCTTTCCGAGCGAGCGCAGATGCGCATATCCGGCCGTATTGTCGGGCGCGATCGGCTCCTCGAGCCAGACAAGGTCGAAGGGCTGAAGGAGCGTCATGGCGCGCATCGCCTGCTCCACCCGCCAGGCCTCGTTTGCATCCGCCATCAGCTCGATTTCGTCGGGCAGATGGTTGCGCATCGCCTCGACGCGGGCGACGTCCTCGGCGATGGTCGGGCGGCCGAGCCGCATCTTGACCGACCGGAAACCCGCCTCGACACTCGCCATGCCGCCTTCCAGAAGCCTGTCCACCGGGAAGTTGAGGTCGATATTGCCGGCATAGGCCCGCACGGAGGGGTTGGCCCCGCCGAGCAGCCGCCAGAGCGGGGAGCCGAGCCTGTTGCCCTTCAGGTCCCAGAGCGCGACATCCACCGCCGCCATCGCGAAGCCAGTGGCCCCGCCCCGGCCGGCATAGTGGTGGCGCTTGTAAATATCGCGCCAGATCGCCTCGATCAGGTCCGGGTCCCGGCCCTCGATGCTGGAGCGGAAGGAGCCGTCGCACATCGCCGCGATCGGGCCGCCCTGCCCCTCATGCATCACGGTGTAGCCCACACCCGAGACGCCGTCGCTGTCGGTAATCCGCGCCGTTACCATGTCGAAGGCGGTCATCACGCCCGCGGCCGAGGCTTCCATCGCCACCGGCAGCGGCAGGCGGAACAGGTCGATTTCCAGTTTGTCGATTTTCGCCACGGGCCCGATTCCCCCTCTTGCGCGTCCGGCGGTCTTGTTGCCGGGATAATTCACCATGCGCTATAGGGAGGCAACCGGAGGCGAACGGAGCCCGCACCCATGCCCTACGA
>MPNF01000366.1 GCA_002238885.1 Alphaproteobacteria bacterium bin95
CTACAATCTCTCGGTCCATTCGTCGATCCGCGCCTGCACGAAACCGCTCCCGCTACGCCGGAAAAGGCGCCGGGACTGTGCGATCATCGGGCACGGAAGCTTAGTACGCACCGGATATAGAGGCTCTACCGCCGCCCTTCAAGCGGGCCGGGCTGTGCCGATTGTCGCATCGTCGCCGCGGTCCCGGCCGGGTTCCCCATCCACCGCTGTTGCCGCGCTTCGGACCGGCCGTCGGGAAGGCAGCGGGAAATCGACCGGGGCGCTAAAATGTCGCCCGTGACCATTTATTGTGTCACTTGCCTTCAGGTTTATGGAGGGTTATTCGCCGTCATCGAAGTTCAATCGACGCACTCGACGCAATAAGATTGGGGAAGTCGTGACAACGGCAATAATAGCTGACTGCTGTGGAATGCTGCACTTCAGGCCACGTTGCAAAACAATTAACGCAATGAGCAATAATTCGGCAATTAAGAATTTTGTTTCTACGAGTGTGAACATTTTTTGTTCACGGCGTTCCGATCGTCCCCCTCGCGCCTGACTGCGTCTTTTTGACGGCCTGACCGGACCCGGTCGCCCGTCTTCCCACTCGGGAACGCCGCGGATCCCGCGACCGCATCCCGCATAGCACCTGTTTCTCCGGCGCCGACGGCTGCCCGAACCGGCGGTCCGGCACCGATTCCTCATTCCGTTCCGGCAGTCGGGCGAGCGCCCTGCTGCACCTCCTGACGCATCCATGGACACCCGAACCGAAAGGAATCCAATGAGCCACACCAGACGGCAGTTCCTCGCTGCCGCCGCTGCTGCGGCCTCCGCCCTGTCCATGGCCGGCTGCGCCGGCCCGCACGTAGCCTCCCAGGGAAGCCGGTCTTCCTACACGAGCCAGATACTGAAACCGCAGAACGGGAACACCGTTTTCCTTTGGGTGGATACCGCCCTGCAGCAGGTGCGGGACCAGAGGGTTCTCACACCGCGCGCCGCCTACAATTACGGGCTTGGCACCGCCGCCGGATTCCTGGCCGCAAACGGAATCGTCGGGGCCTATGACGAGCCGTTCGGGATCGGCCCCGGACCGCGCGGCGCCGACCCCGAAGTCGCCTATGGCGTCGCCTTCGCGGCGGCGGCGGCGGAAGCATTCCAGCAACCGTTCCTGTTTGAGCGCATCGCCTTCCTGAGCCGCTTCCCCGACGGCGAGGCGAAGTCGCTGGGCGTCGAATGGGGCCGCGAGGTGGGCCGCCGGGTGCTCGACCGGCGCACGGATGACGGCTCGGAGCCCAGCGAGGTGAACTACTATCTCGGACGCTACCGACGGCGCGCCGACTCCTTGCGGTGGAGCCCGACGGGGCCGTTTTACGGCGCCTCGCCGGGGCCTGCGTTCTCCTCCTTCGACCGTTGCCTCTACCCGGGCCACGGCAAGATCAAGCCCTGGACGATGAAGAGCGGTTCGCAGTTCCGGGTAAGCGGATTTTACGATCCGGCGAGCCCCGAGTTCGCCGAAGAGTTCGACACGATCCGCCGCCTCGGGGGAATGGACAGCAGTGTCAGGACCGCCGACCAGTCGGAGATCGCGCTCTTCTGGGAAGACGGCCCGTGGGGCATCACCCCGCCGGGGCACATGCTCTATATCGCCATGCAGCTGTTGCAGGATCGGGACCTCTCCTTCATCGAGCTCGCCCGGGCTTTCGCGCTGATCGGCATGACCCAGTGCGATGCATCCATCTGCGCCTGGGACAACAAATATCACTACGACATCGTCCGGCCCGAAAGCGCCATTCGCGTGCGTGCGCCCGCATTCGGAAGTCGGGACCGGCGCGTGGCCGTCCAATCCGGTTGGCGCAGCTACATCCCCACGCCGGAATTCCCGGCCTATACCTCCGGCCATTCCACTTTCGGCGCCGCCGCGGCCGAGATGATTGCCCTGATTCTCGGCCGGGACGATGTCGCATTTTCCGGGCGTTCGCCCGACGAAGTGCTGTGGCCGCAACTGCAAGGCGTCAATCGGCACTGGACCGGCTTGACACACATGGCGGACGAAAACGGCCTGAGCCGTCTCTATGGCGGCGTCCATTGGGCGATCGACAATACGCAGGGACTGAAATCCGGGCGTGAGCTGGCGAGGCACGCCTTCCATTCCACCTTCCCGGCGAAGGCCTGAAGCCATGGCTGCACACCGGGTTCTGCGGGCCTTGCTTCCCGCTGCAATTGCCGCCGCCGGCGTGGCCGCGGGCGGCCCTGCCGGGGCGCAGACCGTCCCCCTGAACTATGAGAGCCTGTCGTCCATGGAGGAGCCGATCGCGGTCGAAATCGGCGACGTGACCTTCGTGCTCACCGGTCTGGTGGATGGGCGATGGACCGTCGATGCGGAAGGCAACGACACCACCGATACAGGCTATATCGCGAACTTCCAGGTCACCGCCGGGACGCAATTGCCGAACCGTTGGCGGATCGATCTTTCCTATTTCGGCCAGGAAGCCTCCGATCCCACGACCGTTTTCGGGACCGGCGAGGACTACACCGACAACGCACCTGACGGTGCTAACTATCTGATATAGCGCTGTTTTTTCTCCCGATAAACTGCAACCGAGGAACAAATGCCACCAGTGGCGCTTCCCCGGCTGCAACAGGAACCGGGAGAGCGATATGCCCAGTGTTACCCTTACCGCAGCTCGCATTGAGGCCCTCAAGCCTCGCAGGTCTCCCTACTACATCCGGGACGCCAGACTCAAGGGCTTCGGCGTCCGGGTGATGCCCACCGGCAGGAAGCGGTTCTTTATCCAGTGCCAGCATCGCGGCGAACGCGTCTGGAAGATCGTCGGCGATGCCGGGGTCATGAGCATCGCCGAGGCGCGGGCTTCGGCGGCCGAAATGCTTGCCGCCATCCGGCGGGGCAAGGAAGCGCCGCACCGTCCCGAAGAGACGGTCTTCGAAGCCGTCGCCGGGACCGTGTTCGAGCGCCATGCGCGGCTTTGGAAGGCCGGGACGCTCAAAGTGAACCGGTGCTATCTCCGCAATCAGCTTCTGCCGCATTTCGCCGGGCGGCCGATTGCCGACATCGACCGGCAGGAGGTGCGGCACTGGTTCGCCCGTCTGCGCGCGACGCCGGTGGCGGCGGACCGGTCCATGCCGGTGCTGTCCGTCATCATGAAGGAAGCGGAGGCGATGGGCCTGCGCCCGGATGGCTCCAACCCCTGCCGGGGCATCCGGCGATACCGCCGCAAGGGCCGCGAGCGGTTCCTCTCCGACGAGGAAATCCGCCGCCTGTCCGGGACGCTCAGGGCGCACGAGACCCGCTGGCCGCAGCAGGTCGCCACCATCCGGCTGCTTCTCCTGACCGGCTGCCGCAAGAGGGAAATTCTCACCCTGCAATGGCCGGATTACCGCGAGGGCCGTCTGTTCCTCCGCGACGGCAAGACGGGCCCCCGGACCGTGTGGCTCTCGGAGCCGGCCCGTGCTGTTCTCGATGGCCTTGAACGGAAAGGCCGCTGGGTGTTCCCCGCATTTCGGAGCGACCGGCCCATGAGCGACAATTGGTTGGACCGGTTCTGGCTCAGGGTCCGATCCGAGGCAAACCTGGAGGATGTGCATCTTCACGACCTGCGCCATACCGTCGCCAGCCTGGCGCTCCGGCAGGGCGAGACCGTGCTCGCCATCGGCCGGCTGCTCGGACACCGCAAGGCGGAGACGACGCTGAAATACGTCCACTTCGCCGACGCCATGGTGCAGGACGCAGCCGAGACGGTCGGCGTCGTGCTCGGAGGAGGCTGAGCGATGGCCGCCAAGGAACGCATGAGACTGACCGACGCCGCCATCTCCCGCCTCCGTCCCCGCGAGCGGGAATATACCGTATGGGACAGCCGCGTGCCGGGCCTCGGGGTCAGGGTCCGGCCCACCGGCGGTCGAAGCTGGGTCTGTCTGCTGGACATGGGCGGGCGTTCGAAACGCGTCTCGCTCGGGCCGGTCTCCGC
>MPNF01000367.1 GCA_002238885.1 Alphaproteobacteria bacterium bin95
GCATCGACGACACCACGGGCGGCAATGCCGGCGTCGAGCCGCGCATGGGCGTGATGTATGACGAGATGGTGACGAAGCGCGGCTACAGCCTGGAGCGCTATGCGGACCTGGTCTCGACCAACGCCGCGAAGATCATGGGCCTCTGGCCGCGCAAGGGCGCGCTGGCTCCCGGCTCCGACGCCGACATCTGCGTGCTCGACCCCGAGGCGCGCGGCACCGTCCGCGCCGAAGACCTCCACGAAGCCGACTACACCCCCTGGGAAGGCCACGCGATCACCGGCTGGCCCGCCATGACAATCCTGCGCGGGAAGGTGATGGTGGAGGACGGCAAGTTCCACGGCGAGCCGGCAGATGGCAAGTATCTCAAGCGCGCGGTGCCGGAGGCGGTGCGCGAGGGGCCGGCCCTGTAGAGAGGGCGCTCCGCCCCAGGCGGCTCTTGCGGGCATGGCCGGAATGTGTATGAACTCTGAACCCGTACACATTGAGGGCGGCAATGCGCACCAATATCGACATCGATGACGCGCTGATGGAGCAGGTCATGGAAGCGGGCGGTTTCAGGACCAAGAAGGCTGCCGTCGAGGAAAGCCTGCGCCTGCTGGCACGGACGCTCGCGCAGGGACGCCTGCGCGCGCTGCGCGGCCGGCTCCACTGGGAAGGCTCGCTCGACGACATGCGGCGGGACCGGTGATCACCGTCGATTCCTCGGTCTGGATCGACTATTTCAACGGTGCCGACACGCGCGAGACGGCCCTGCTCGACGGTATCCTCGGCAGGGAACCGGTCGTCATCGGCGACCTCGTGCTCGCGGAGGTCCTGCAGGGCTTTCGCAGAGACAGCGACTTCCACGGCGCGCAGGCGGCGCTGGAGGCGCTCGTCTTCCAGCCGATGGTCGGGCGCGCCAATGCGCTCGCCGGCGCGCGCAACTATCGCGCACTGCGGGCCGCGGGCGTCACCGTCCGGAAGACCATCGACGTCCTGATCGCGACCTTCTGCATCGAGGGCGGACATGTGCTGCTCCACGCCGACCGGGATTTCGCGGCAATGGAGCGCCACTTGGGCCTGCGAACCCTGTGACGCCCCCGATTGATCCGCCGCGGTCCCCGCAGACCGCGGCCGGGGTTTGAGGAGGCGTCTTCCTTCCGCTTGACCGGCAGGCGTATTCGGGGAAGGTTGGACGCCCCCAACGGAAACGGGAAACAGGCGGCGGGCGGTTTGCAATGCGGTTCATTCAGAGCCTGAAACTGGCCGGCCTGCTCTCCTTCCCGCCGGACATGGAGCCGTTCGAGCTCGAATCCCTCAACGTCCTCATCGGCCCCAACGGCTCCGGCAAGTCCAATTTCATCGAAGCATTCGAATTGCTGCGCGCCCTGCCGACGGATTTGGCGGCGGCACTTTCGAAAAGCGGCGGGGTACGGGAGTGGATATGGAAGGGAACCGCTTCCGGGCTACCGGCGCCTTGCCTGGACTTGACGATGCATCAAGTCGAGAGGCAGGGCTGCGCTTGGAACGCCGATGCAGTCTCGTTGAGGTATCGGCTTCATTTCGGCGAGGTCGGCGATCGGTTCCATATTTTCGAGGAATCGGTCGCGCCGTTGGAAGCGTCTGGCGACGACGGCAAGCCGCGCTTCTACCTTTTTCATACGCGCGACAAGTACGGCTCCCCCGACATCGATGTCAGGGATGGGTTGAGCGACACCGACAGGCGGCGTTTACTGCAGGACATCGCATCCGACCGATCGGTCTTGGCGCAACTACAGCATCCTTTTTACCACCCGGAAATTACATGGATGGGCCGGACATTTTCGCAAATTCAGACTTTTCGGGAGTGGTCGTTCGGCCCTCGTTCGGATATGCGTCGACCCCAGCAAACGGATTTGCCGAATAATCCGCTCCTCCCGGATTCCGGCAATCTTGCCTTGGTTTTGAACTATATCGAGCAATCAGGAAGGGAATGGAATCGATTCAACGAATTGTTGAAAAGATTCTTCCCGCGTTTCGACCGTATGACAACCCGGGTTTCCGGGGGTGCGGTCCAGTTATATTTGCACGAAACCGGCTTCGATACCCCTATCCCCGCGACGCGCATCTCCGACGGCACGCTCCGCTTCATCGCCATGCTGGCGGTGTTGCTGTCGCCGGAGCCGCCGCCGCTGGTGTGCATCGAGGAGCCGGAACTGGGGCTGCATCCCGACGCGGTGGCGCTGATGGGCGACGTATTGGAGGAAGCCTCCGAGCGGATGCAACTCGTGGTGACCACGCATTCGGATGCGCTGGTCTCGGAACTCACGAACCGCCCCAGCGCCATTGTCGCCTGCGAGCGGCCCGGTGCGGGCACGATGCTGCGCCGGCTGGACCCGGAGCGCGTCGCCCACTGGCTGGACGAATACGCCTTGGGCGACATCTGGCGCATGGGGGCGTTGGGCGCGAACCCGTGACTGCCGTCACGATTTTCATGGAGGGCGGCGGCCTGGGCCTCGCCACCAAGAACAGGCTCCGCCGCGGCATGGATGCGTTTCTGCGTGATCCGAGGCAGGCGGCGGGAGCCCGCTCCTGGCGATGGCAGTTGGTGTGTTGCGGCGACCGGGGGCGCGCATTCAAGGCATTCGAGAGGGAGGTAAAGCGCGGCGAACCGGGACTTGTCGTTCTTCTCGTCGATTCCGAGGACCCCGTGACTGCAGACACGTTCCGGGAGCATCTTGAGAGGCGGGACGGATGGACCATAGATTTCGCCCCGGGCGACAGGGTTCATCTGATGGTCCAGACGATGGAGACGTGGATCGTTGCCGACCGGACGGCATTGAAGGACTACTACGGCGAAGGGTTGGACGAGAGCGAACTGCCCGGGTCGGACGATCTGGAGGCGGCGTCCACAGTCGGCAAAGCCCTGGAACGGGCGACGAGAAGCACGGGCAAGGGCGAATACCGCAAGATAGGCCATGCCAGCGACCTGCTCCGGCGGATAGACCCAGAGACGGTGCGGAGGCGCTGCCCGGCCTGCCGACGCCTGTTCGAGACGCTGACTGCGGAAATCGGGCGGCGATAGCCGGGGACGGCGCGCCTCTTCCTCCGGCCGCTGTCGGTCGGCCCCGAAAAATCTCCTTGCAGGGGTTGAAATCGCATAATGTTCGTATTATGTTCCGTTCTGTGCACAGCGACAGGAACCCGGCGGCGGGCGCGGCCGCTGGGGTTTTCGGCCCCTTTCCGGGGAACGGGTGAAGTGCGCCCTGGGCCCAACTCGCGCGCCCGGGCGCAGGCGCAATCAGGCGCGCGAACCGCGCCGGCGCTAACGCGCCCGCCCGCGCACGCCATACGCGCGGCAAAGGGACCTGCCGCTCTGGCGCCGGGCCAGCGGCGATGAGGGAATGGAGGAGAACGGGACGCGATGGAGGAACGGTATGCGGGGACGGCAAGGCGTCGGCGGGGGCATGGCGATCATGACATCGCATGACAGAACATGACAATTCATGACATTCCGCTGAAGTGGGCCCCTGGGTCCGGACAGTTTGGTTGCATGCAGTTGACAGGTGCGCGGGCATAGGAAGGATCACAGCCCATGAGGAAGCACCGCACACCGCTGGAACCTTCACCCGTTGGGTGACCCCAAGGCACTCTCTCAATCCGCTCATAGACCCAATCTAAAACCGAGCCCCGGAAAACCCTCACCCTCAAATGCCGGATCTAGGATAACAAGCCATCCCGCCCCTAGCCCGCCTCCTGCCACCGCAGCACCGGCTTGCGCGCCGCCCGGGTTTCGTCCAGCCGGCGTCTCGGCGCGTGGAAGGGGGCCTCCGTCAGCGGCGCGCCGTCCTTCGCACGATCCGCCAGGCCGCGCATGATGGCGACGAAGCGGTCCAGGCTTGCGCGGGTCTCGGTCTCGGTCGGCTCGACAAGCATCGCGCCATGCACCACCAGCGGAAAATAGACCGTCATCGGGTGCAGGCCCTCGTCGATCATCGC
>MPNF01000368.1 GCA_002238885.1 Alphaproteobacteria bacterium bin95
GTCTCGATCGACCAAAAGAGCGTGTCGGCGGGTGCGGAGGATGTGGACTATGTGTTCCTCTACCGCCGCCCGATCCTCGACTACTGGTGCGAGACGGGCGAGGACCTGATGCATATCGTGCGTCATGTGCTGGTCCACGAGATCGGCCACCATTTCGGCCTCTCCGACGAGGACATGGAGGCCATCGAGGCGCAGGCTTGACGAAGCGCAGAACGAACCACCGGGGAACACCATGAGCAACAAAGCCGCCGTCATCCACGAAAAGGGCACGCCGGACGTTTTCCGCTGGGAGGACTGGCCGGTGGGCGAGCCGGGGCCGGGCGAGGCGCTGATCCGGCACGGCGCCGTCGGGGTGAACTATATCGATACCTACAACCGGCGCGGCATGCCGCACCCCTGGCCGGTGCCGCCGCTGCCCATGGTTGTGGGCATCGAGGGCGCGGGCACGGTGGAGGCCGTCGGCGACGGCGTGACCGAATGCGCGGTCGGCGACCGGGTGACCTATGCCAGCCCGCCGCACGGCGCCTATGCGCAGCGCCGGGTAATGCCGGCCAAACGGCTGGTCAGGCTGCCGGACAGCATCTCCGACGAGGACGCCGCCGGCATGACGCTCAAGGGCCTCACCGCCCAGTACCTCCTGCGCCGGACCTACCGGGTGCAGCCGGGCGACCCGGTGCTGATCCATGCAGCGGCCGGCGGCATGGGGCTGATCCTCTGCCAGTGGGCGAAGCATCTGGGCGCGACCGTGATCGGCACGGTCTCGACCGACGAGAAGGCGGAACTGGCGAAGGCGCACGGCGCCGACCATGTCGCCATCTATTCGCGCGAGGACTTCGTGCCGCTGGTGATGGAGGTGACCGAAGGCAAGGGCTGCCCGGTGGTCTATGAGAGCATCGGCAAGGACACCTTCACCCGTTCGCTCGACTGCCTGCGCCCGCTCGGCATGCTGGCGTGCTACGGCCATGCGTCGGGCGCGCCGGACCCGGTGGATGTGGTGGAGCTGGGCGCGCGCGGCTCGCTGTTCGTCACCCGCCCGGCGATCATGCACTACATGGAGAAGCGCGAGGACCTGGTCGCTTCGGCGAAGGAGCTGTTCGACGTCATGTCGTCGGGCGCGGTGCCTGCCACCGTCCGCAACCGTTATCCGCTGCGAGAGGCGGCCGAAGTCCACCGGGCGCTGGAAGAACGGCGCACCACGGGTTCGATCGTGCTTCTGCCCTTCGCGTAGGGGCTGGCCCGCGCCCCTTGACGCGGGAGGCCCCCGGTCGCAGCCTCGCAGATACGGAAATTCAAGCGGGAGAAGGAACCCATGGCCGACTATGCCGTCGTCTGGCCCCGGGGCGAGAAGGCGCAGGCGCTGCAGGCGCTGGCGCCGCGCCTCGATAACCTGGAGGGCAAGCGCGTCGCCTTTCTCTGGGACTACCTGTTCCGGGGCGACGAGATCTTCCCGATGCTGGCGGACGGGCTGTCCGAGCGCTATCCCGGCGTCGATTTCATCGGCTACGACGTCTTCGGCTCGACCCACGGCGACGAGGAGCGCGAGATCATCGCCTCCCTGCCGGACCGACTGAAGGAACTCAAGGCCGACGCCATCATCTCCGGGATGGGCTGCTGAGGCTCCTGCACTCCCGCCGTGTTGCGGGTGAGCGCAGTGGCCGAAGCGGCGGGCGTGCCGTCCTCATCCCTGGTCTGCGAGGGCTTTGTCGGCCAGGCGGGCACCACAGCCGTCGGGCTCGGCATGCCGAACCTGCCGCTGGCGCCGGTGGCCGGCCATGTCGATACGCAAACCGATAACGAGCTCCGCTCCAATGTGCTGGGCGAGACTCTGGACGCGGTGATCGCGAACCTGACCGAGCCGCCGGTTGAGGCGGTAGAGACGGTCGAACCCGAGGCGCGCGACATCGTGTTCGAGGGAAGCTTCGAGGAGGTGAACCGCCTCTTCTACGAGAACCGCTGGTCCGACGGGCTGCCCGTGGTGCCGCCTTCGGTGGAGAAGATCGAGCGGTTCCTTTCGTTCTCCGACCGGCCGGCCGATACGATGCTCGGCAAGATCCCGCCCGACAACCGGGCTTCGACGGTCTGGAATGTGGCGGCGAACGGCGTCATGGCCGGCTGCCGGCCGGAATACATGCCGGTGCTGGTGGCGCTCGCCGAGGCGATGGCCGACCCGGAATACGGCGTCGAGCACTCCGGTAACACGCCGGGGGCGGAAACGCTGATTACGGTCAACGGCCCGATCGCGAAGGCGCTCGACTTCAACTGCGAGCAGGGCGCGCTCAGGGACGGTTTCCAGGCCAACACCTCCATCGGGCGCTTCTGGCGGCTCTACCTGCGCAATGTCGCGGGCTTCATCCCGCATGAGACAGACAAGGGCACCTTCGGCAACACCTGGCGGGTGGCGCTTGCCGAGAACGAGGATGTGCTCAAGCGCATCGGCTGGCCTAACACGGCGACCGACATGGGCCTGCCGGAAGGGGCGAACGCCGTCACCATCTCCCGCTATACCGGCGGCGATGTCATCACTTCCGTTTTCGGACGCCGGGCGGAAGAGATGCTGCCCTATCTTGCCGATGCGCTGGTCAAGCAGTCCGGCTGGGAGCTGGTGTTCACCGTCGGCATGGCGACCGGCACCTACCGCCCGCTGCTGGTGCTCTCGCCGATCCTGGCCGAGACCATCGCGGGTTCGGGGCTCTCCAAGGACGACATGCGCGACTGGCTGTACGAGCATGCGCGGATGCCGGCCCGGAAGTTCGAGCAATATATCTCGGGCTGGACCAACCTGGTGCCGGGCCACCGCTCGCTGACGGAGCTCGTGGCGCTCGGCAAGGCGCCGGAGGTCTTCGCCGAATCGGACGACCCGGACCGGATGGTGCCCATCGTCTGCGAGCCTGACGATTTCGGGATTGCGGTCGCGGGTGACCCGCTGCGCACCAATGCCTATGTGTTTTCGCATAACGGCATTCTCGGCTTCCCCGTGACGCGCGAGATCGAACTGCCGGCGGACTGGGAGGCCCGGCTGGCGGCTGGCGGCTGAACGCGGCGTGGGCGAAGCGCTCTGGCTGCTGATACCTGCGGGCCAGCGGGCGAACGGCGCGTGGATCGACGACACGCTCGTACAGAGGGCGCGCGAGAAGGGCATGACCGCCCGGCTGACGGAGGCCGGGCGGTTCCCCCGCCAGCGGGTGGAAGTGCTGCGGGACGGCGACGCGGGCGCGCTCTACTACCGGCGCGGCTGGACAGACGGCCTGCCCATCGTGCCGCCGACGCTCGACCGGGTGGACGCCATGCTGCGCGCCGGCGGGCGCGGGCGGAACGAGAGCCTCGGTGAGCTGGACCCGTTGAAAGGCGTGGCGACGGTGGAGCGCGTGGCCGCCAATGCCGTCATGGCCGGCTGTGCGCCGGAGCATTTCCCGGTGGTCGTCGCGGCCGTCGAGGCGCTGGCGGACCCTGCCTTCAATCTGCGCGGCGTGCAGACCACGGACGAGAATGTGGCGCCGCTGATCCTGCTGAGCGGGCCGGTCGTCGAACGGCTGGAGGTGAATGCCGGCTTCGGCATGCTGGGGCCGGGCTGGCAGGCCAATGCCGCCATCGGGGGGGGGGTCAGGTTCACGATGAACAATATGGGCGGCGGCTGGCCGGAGGCCGTATCCTTCGCCGGGCTCGGCCAGCCGGGACGCTATACCATGGTGCTGGCCGAAAACGCGGCCGCCAATCCCTGGGAGCCGCTGCATGAGGAGCTGGGCGGCCGGAACGTGCTGGCGCTCATGCGCGCGGAGACGGCGATCAATGTGACCGGCGGGCTGGACGACCTTGCGAGCGTGATGGGCTCCGCCGCCTCGGCCTTCAACATGGCCTGGGAGGGCAAGGCGGCGGTGGTGATGGCGCCTTTCGTCGCGCAGGAGCTGGCAGGGCAGGGCTGGTCGAAGGTGGACGTGAAGGAGGCGCTCTGGCGGCGGG
>MPNF01000369.1 GCA_002238885.1 Alphaproteobacteria bacterium bin95
GCACGGCGCGAACCGCCTCGGCGGCAACGGCGTCGCCAACTCCACCGTCTATGGCGGCATCGCCGGCGACCGGATGGCGGAGGACGCGGGCCGGCAGCGCGCCTTTCCGGACCCCGACGAGGCGGTGCTGGAGGCCGCCGCCGCGCGCTGCCTCGCCGTGTTCGAGCACCCGCGCGCCCCCCCCGTCGCGCAGCCCCCGCCCGGCGATCTCGCCGGCATCCGGGACCGGCTCGCGGACCTGATGTGGGACGAGGTCGGCATATTGCGCTCCTCCGAGAGCCTCGAACGCGCCGAAGCCGGGCTCGCCGACCTGGCGGCGGAGGTGGCAGCGGCCGGCGCGGCCGGCGGCGGCCGGGCCTTCAACCTCGCCTGGCACGACCGGCTGAACCTGGAGAGCCTGGTGACGGTCTCGCGCGCCATTACGGCGGCCGCCCGCGCCCGCGAGGACTCGCGCGGCGCACACTACCGGGAGGACTTCCCGGAGACAGGCGACCTCGACGCTACGCGCTACACCGCGGTGCACCTCGCCAACGGCGGGCTCGCCGCCGCCTCCGAACCCGTCGCCTTCACCCGCATCCGGCCCGGCGAATCGCTGCTGGATTGAAGCGGCAGCGGCAGAACGCCGCACCCGATTCGGTAAACTTCTCGGCTTCCGAACTGAAATAGACAGTGTATCGAGCGAAGGAGCGTCGGCGATGAGGCTACGCATCCACAGGGGCACGCAGGAGATCGGCGGCACCTGCATCGAGGCGGAGGCCCAAGGCAAGCGGATTGTGCTCGATGTCGGCCTGCCGCTCGACGCGCCCGACGAGGCGCAGGAGAAGCTGCTTCCCGAAGTTCCGGGGTTCCGGGAGCGCGACGATAGCCTCCTCGGCGTCATGATCTCGCATGCCCACCAGGACCATTACGGGCTGGCCGCGCATATCCGCCCGGAAATCCCGGTGTGGATCGGCGAAGCCGGGCACAACATCCTCAAGGCCGCGAGCGCGTGGGTGCCGAACGGGCATGCCTTCACCGACCCGCATTTCCTCGCCGACCGGACGCCGGTCGAGATCGGGCCGTTCCGCGTTACGCCCTTCCTCGTCGATCACAGCGCCTTCGACGCCTACGCCCTGCTGGTCGAAGCGGACGGCAAGCGGGTCTTCTATTCCGGAGACTTCCGCGCCCACGGCCGCAAGGCGGCGCTGTTCAAGCGTCTGGTCCGCGACCCGCCCGCCGACATCGACGTGCTGCTGATGGAGGGCACGACACTCGGGCGGGCGGGCACGGAGGAAGGCTTCGAGACCGAGTCGGACCTCGAAGAGCGTTTCGCCGAAGCGTTCCGGCAGACGGAAGGCATGCACTTCGTCTGGACCTCCTCGCAGAACATCGACCGGATCGTCACGATCTTCCGCGCGGCCAAGAAGTCAGGCCGCGTGCTCCTGATCGACCTCTACACGGCGGTGGTTCTGGAAGCGACCGGGCGAGACACCATCCCGCAATCGCACTGGCCGAAGGTCAGCGTCTACATCCCGCAAAGCCAGCGCGTAACCATCAAGAACAAGGGCCTGATCGCGGACCGCGACCGACACCACAGATACCGCGTCTATCCGGAAGACCTGCCCGGCCTCGCCGAACGCGCCGTCATGCTGTTCCGCCCGACGGCGACGCGGGACCGGGGCGTCGCGTCAGTCCTGAAGGGCGCCGGCTTCAGCTACTCGATGTGGCAGGACTACCTGAAGGAGGACTCCTCCCGCCGCGTGCTGGACTGGCTCGACCGACACGGCATCGAATGGCAAGTCCTCCATACCTCCGGCCACGCCTCGACCGCCGACCTGCAACGCTTCGCCGCGGCCCTTGCGCCCGCCGCCCTTGTTCCGATACATTCGTTCGAAACTGGACGCTTCCCGGAATTTTTCGACAATGTCGTCCTGCGGGAGGACGGCGAGTGGTGGGGGTTTGAGCACCATGATCAACTCGACGAATATTGAGAGATGAAGAAGTTGCCCTGTCCGACCTATGATCGGGCTCCTTCTAAGCGCCTGTTAGAGCTCTTGCACGAGGGAGGATTCCTTGCACCGTTCATTGCATTGCATGGAAAGAAGAAAGGAGAATTTCGTCTGGCGCTTGATGTTCATCTGCGTCGGGAAGATGAAGTACATGTCTATTACGGCCTCACCAAACTTGTGACCTCCAAACTCAAGACAAACGACACACTCGAGATTGATGCTGCGGAATCACACAAACGACATGATCGCAACAATTTCTTCCGTGTATGGCACGTCGATGAAACAGGATTCCAAGATTATTTAGACGATTATATCGATGTTGTAACGAAGAAAATAGATACACGGTGGTTTGTCAAGGAAGGGCAAGTGCAAGCCATTTGGTCTCGGGTGGCAATGCCAGATGGGCCATGGACGTCATTTGATCGTGAAGCAGTTTTGGACTTCAGCAATTGCGATGACCCCGGGAAGGAAGCGGCGACTTTTAGGAATTTCTCTCAAGTTGAAGACGCTTATTCTTGTATCAGTCAAATTAGCAATACGTGGTCTAAATCCATTCCAGCTCCCGGCACGGAGTTGGACCAACTTGCTGTCGATAGGGAGGGAAATCTTGTCCTCGTAGAAATCAAGTATGCGGGCAAAGACTATAAGGCAGATACGGTCTACTATTCGCCTCTTCAGCTTCTTCAGTACGTCCACGAATGGAGTAATGCTCTGGAGCATCTGCCAGTGCGGGAAGGACTACAGAAATTGATCTGTGCTCGTGTAGGAGTGGGATTAATTGAGACACCAGATAAGCCACTCACCCGAGGGGTTCGTGCAGCGGTTTGTTTTGGCGAGGATAAACGTAGCACCGAAGTAAGGCGTCGCTATCAGATAGTACTCGATATCGTTAATCAACACTTGCCTCCGGCTGTCGCACCGATTGAAACTTGGGAGTACGGTGAGACAGGTCCGCATTGTCTTCTTTGAGCTAACCGATGGAGCAATCAGACACCTTCACTCCAGCAACGTCGCTCTGAGCCGTTCCCGCTCCCCCGTGCCAAACCCCACCGTAGCGTCCAGCCAGCCCTCCAGCCCGCCATGCTCGCGGTCCAGCGTCGCCCAGGACGCGGCGAGATATTCCTCCCTCGCGGCGAAGACCGGCTCGTAGATTTCGCGGGGGAGGCCTTCGGGTTCGCGGTTGCCGCGGTCCCAGTGGCGGTTGGTGAGGAGGTAGTCCTCCATGATCGTCTCGCGCGGCACGCCGAGGGCCTCCAGCACCACGGCGGCGGCGAAGCCGGTGCGGTCCTTGCCGGCGGTGCAGTGGAAGAGGAGCGGCGGCGCGTCTTCCGCCACCAGCCGGCACAGGATCGCGCGGCAGGCGGGCAAGTATTTCTCCGGATAGCCGGCATAGCTCGCCGTGAGCCAGCTCTTGGCCACCTCCGCCGAGGACACGCCGCCCAGATTCAGCGTCTCCAGCAACGAGGCGCCCGGAGCCTCGGGAAGGCCGATATGCACGCTCGCCGCCGACTCGGGCAGGCGGGCCGGCTCGCCCGCGCGCTCCGGCCCATAGCGCATGTCGAGCGCCTCCTCGATGCCGAGCGCTTCCAGAGTCCTGTGGTCCGCCGGCGTCAGGCCGTGCAGCCCGTCGGCGCGGAACAGCCGGCGCCAGCGGACCCGGCGGCCGTCAACGGCCTCGTAACCGCCGAGGTCGCGGAAATTCGTAGCGCCTTCGAGCGCGATCAGCCGGTGCATGGCGGCGGTTATCCCTTCTTTCCAACTTATCCTTAGAGACTCGAAAATGGTGCCCCGGTCTAATGACCCTGCCATGACAGCACAAGCCGATCCCTGGCTCGCCGAAGAGCCGCCCTTCGAAGCTCCGCCCGACGAAGACCCCGGCTACCGCCAGCCTCCGGCCAATCTGGAGATCGAGATGGCGCTGCTGGGCGCGGTTCTCGTGGACAACCGC
>MPNF01000370.1 GCA_002238885.1 Alphaproteobacteria bacterium bin95
CGATGACGACGCTGGTCGCGGAGGATTCCCCGCTTGAGGAGTTCCTGTTCGACCTCCACATCTCGGTCGGGGTGACGCTGCTCGCGCTACTCGTCGCGCGCATCGCGATCCGCCTGCTTCACCGGCCCCCGCCGCTGCCGGACTCGATCCGGGGCCTGGAACGCACGGCGGCGCATCTCGGCCATGCCGCGCTCTACGCGCTGCCCGCTCTGGTGATCGCCGTCGGCTGGGCGGAGACCAATTTCGGCGGCCACACCGTGCAGTGGTTCGGGGTCGGGATGCCCAAGGTCTTCCCCGAGACCGGTGAGGCGCTCCAGGACCTGTCCGCCGAGGTGCACATGTGGCTCGCCTACGGGATGCTGGCGGTCGCCGCCGGCCACGTCGCGGCGGCATTCAAGCATCGCTGGTTCGACGGCCACGACGTCATCCGCCGCATGACCTTCGGCGGCGCGTAGGGAGGACGCGCCGCTCCATGCGAGCGTCCGCGAGGATTTCACGGGCGCGACGGTTGGCCGGGTGGCGGCGGACAGTTATGTATGTTATATTATAACGTAACTCTCGATGCTGCGGTGCCACCGAGGGCCACCGGCGGTTCCCTCGGGTGATACAACCCGCATACTACTTGATCACACAAATACGCATTCCGCATGTTTTTTCATATAATACAGTGACTTAGGTAGATACTCCATCCAACCGACAGCAAGACCGGGCCGAGGACAGTCTGGCTGTCCTCGGCCGCGCGCACCACTCTGGACGGGCTCCCCCGGCAGGGCAAGTGGGTTTTCCCTTCGTCGCAGCGAAGCGGGCCACTGTCTTCGGCAATCTTCAGCAAGTTCTGGAGCCGGGTCCGAAAGGAAGCGGGCCTTGCCGATGTCCGCATCCACGACCTCCGTCATACATATGCCAGCATCGCCATCGCACAGGGCGAGACCGTTACGACAGTCTCTCGACTGCTCGGACACAACGACCCAGAGACCACACTCAAATACGCCCATCTGTCCGATCGTTCGATCCGCAGCGCGACCGACGCCCTCGCCGACATTCTCGGGGGAGGCTGACCGATGCCGAGGAGAAAACGGCTGACCGACGCCGGCATATCGAGGCTTCGGCCGGGAGCGCGCGAATATACGGTCTGGGACACCAAACTTGCCGGGCTCGGAATACGGGTCCGCCCTTCCGGAAGCCGGACCTGGGTCTACCACTGCAAGTCGGCCGACGGCGTGCGAAAGATGTCGTTCGGTCCGGCGGCGCTTCGCGAAGTCGAGGACGTTCGCCGCGCCTGTCTTGAAACGGCTACAACGGCCGTCGACGCGGACATGAATGTCGACAAGACAGCGCCGCTCTTTCGGGACTTCGTCGCCGGACCTTGGAAAGCGGCCTGCTACGACCATTGCAAGCCTTCCACTCAAAGGGGATTCGGAGACATCCTGAAACGCCAGCTACTTCCTGCGTTCGGATCGCGGCGCCTCCACCGAATTACCCGCAGTATCGTGCTCCGCTGGTTTGAGACGCACAGCAAGACAGCACCGGGTTCGACCAATGTCGCACTGGGCCTGTTGCGGCAGATCCTCAACCATGCGGTTGCCTGCGGCCATATGGACGCCAACCCGGTGCTCGGCATCAAGCGCAATCCCGGCAGAACCATTACCCGCTTTCTGTCCCGCGAGGAAATCGGGCGGCTCCACCGGGTGCTGGATGGCTATGCATGCGGGTCGTCGTCTGAGGCGCAGCAGGTCGACATCATCCGCCTGCTGCTGTTGACCGGTTGTCGCAAGGGCGAGATCGTGCGCCTTCGCCGGGAGGAGGTGAAGGGCGACCGGCTCGAACTCCACGATAGCAAGACGGGGCCGAGGACGGTCCTGCTGAATGCCCGGGCGCGGGAAATCCTCGAACGCCGGACACAGCAGGGCAACAGCCCTTGGGTTTTTCCCTCCGTCAGGAACCCGTCCCGGCATCAATTCTACGGGCTCCGGCTCTGGTATGCCGCCAGGCGTGAAGCAGGTATCGAAGACGTCCGCCTGCACGATCTTCGTCATACCGTCGCCAGCCAGGCGGCGATGAACGGAGTCCCCCTGCCCGTCGTCGCCCGGCTGCTCGGGCACCGAAATGTGCGCATGACCATGCGTTACGCCCATGTAGGAGACCGCGAGATCGAGGCGGCGGCCGAACGAGTCGGGCAGGCGATAGCAGCCATGATCGCCGGATAGCATCGAACACGCCGCCAACGCCCCGGGAAGACGGCCGCCGCGCTCACCAGCGCAGCGCGCCGTTCACCATCACCCCGTGCTCGGCCCTGCCGGCCCCGGACCCCGTTCCGGGATCGTTGGCCGCCTCGGGGCGCGTCGCCTCGACGCCCAGCGAAAACGAGCGCAGGCGCGCGGACGAGAACCGCAGGCCCAGGCGCCAGCCCCGCGCATCCGCCTCGCCGAGCCCGAGGCCCGCATAGGGTGTGCCGGTCAGGTCCTCTGACAAATGCAGTCCGTAGCCGAGCTCCGTGTCCAGGCGCACGCCCGGCCGCTCGCCGTCGCCGGCCGCGCCGGCCCCGGCCAGCGACCCCTGATCGACAAATCCGCCTTGCCGAAGGGTCAGTCGCGAAAGCTCAATGCCCTTCGCAGGTCAAGGTCGTGCCTGGCGCCGGCGGCGCCCATCTCATGGCCTCGCGCCAGCGGATGAATCTGGCCATGCCGCTGTCGGCATCCGCGACGGCTGACCCCGGCGCGAACGGATCTGCACCGATAAAACAATCCGGCACGACGCCGGACGGAGCCGCGCGCGCCCAAGGCGTCGGTGAAGACCCAACCATCACGAAAATGCCGACCTTCCCGCTCCGCAAGAAGTCTCTTGCAAGTGACAATAACCTGATCGACGACCCGGCAGAACCCGACAGCCCACTCAAGGCCGAAATCCAGTCGCAGCAAAAGAAATCAGCTCGCCGATCGGGGGCTCGTGCCACGGCTTGACTCCCGCGCCCATGCGCCGGACATTTTCTCTCGCAGACATTCCGCGCGTCCCGCTCTGTCGGGTCGCCCGCTGAATAGAACAGCCTGATACCCGGCGAGGGGTAGCTCCCCGCGCTTGGCGAATAGGCGGGGTCATCTCACGTGCGCGTGGAGTGTCTGCAACGGCCTGACGCCAGCCGGCCGGGCCTTGCAGAGGGTCCGTCATGCAGAGCGCCTTTCCGCCGATCTTCGTCATCTCCCTCGAACGGGAGCCCGAGCGCCGCGCCCGCATGCGGCAGGAGCTCGCCGGCTTCGACTTCGAATTTTTCGACGCCGTGGACGGGAAGGCGCTGGACGCGGCCGACTACGCCCACCGCATGGATGCCGAGTGGTTTCGCATCATGCGGGGCCGCGAGCTGGCACCGGGAGAGATCGGCTGCTTCCTCTCGCACTACGCCTTGTGGGAGCACCTGGTCGAGACCGGGATACCTTGCGCTCTCGTGCTCGAAGACGATGCCCGGCTTGAAGACGGGTTTCGGAAGGTCGTCGCGGAGGCCGTGAAGATTCAGGACGAGTGGGATGTTGTCTATCTCGCCGCGATGAAGAAGCCGCTGCGCACAGTCCGCATGATCGCCGCCCTGGACGGCTGCCGATGGCTCATCCAGTGCCGCCGGCGCACAGGGGGCGTCGGCTATCTCATCCGGCTGGATGCCGCGAAGGCGCTGCTACACTACTGCTGGCGTATCCGCTCCCCTATCGACTACCTCTATACGGGTTGGTGGGACAACGGGCTCCGGGTCTATGCCATCGATCCGGCAATCGTCCGCCATGCCGGAATGCCGTCCACCATCATGACGTGGGAGGGTGGCAAATGGCCGAAGCTGAAGCGGACGCTTCTCGAACACGCGGCCGGCTATTTCTGGCGCAAGGCCGACAAGCTGCTCTCTCGTGCCCGGTCGAAGGGATAAGCGGGATGCTGCCTGTCTT
>MPNF01000371.1 GCA_002238885.1 Alphaproteobacteria bacterium bin95
CCACCTCGCTCGGCCTCGGCGTGACCCAGATGGCGACGGGCATGAATGTGCTGTTCGGCCTCGATCCCGGCATCGCAACGCAACTCGTGCTGATCGTGGTCATCTCGATCGTTGCGACGATCTCGGCCGTTTCGGGAGTCGGCAACGGGATCCGCATCATCTCGGAGTGGAATATCTGGCTCTCGGTGGTGCTGCTGGCGTTCTTCCTGTTCTTCGGGCCGTTCAAATGGCTGATGGGGTTCTTCGTGACCTCCATCGGCGACTACATCTGGAACGTGATCCCGATGGGCTTCTGGACCGCTGGCACCGATGCGGAGATCGCCTGGCAGGGCGGTTGGACCATCTTCTACTGGGGCTGGTGGATTTCCTGGGCGCCCTTCGTCGGCATGTTCATCGCCCGCATCAGCCGTGGGAGGACGATCCGCCAGTTCATGGTTGGCGTGCTGTTCGTGCCGACCACCATCGCCTTCTTCTGGCTGTGCATGTTCGGCGGCAACGCCATGTACATGGAGCTCATGGCAGAGGGCGGCGTCGGTACGGCCGGCATCGTCGATCTGGTGAAGGCATGGAACCTGCCGTCGGCGCTTTACGGCACCATCGACCGGTTGACCGATATCGGGGCGCTGCAATGGCTGATGTCGGCGCTGGCGACCCTGCTGCTGGCAACCTGGTTCATCACCTCGTCGGACTCGGGCACGCTGGTCATCACGACCATGCTGTCCATGGGCGATGACAACCCGCCGCAACGCTTCCGCATCGTCTGGGGCCTGGGCGAAGGCTTCGTCGCGGGTGTGCTGCTGCTGGCCGGCGGCCTCAAGGCGCTCCAGACAGCGTCCATTGCTGCGGCGCTGCCGATCTCGGTCATCATGCTGTTCATGACCTACGGCCTGATAAAGTCGCTGTCGGAGGACAGCTCGGCCGTGCCGGCTGAGGGGAAAGCCGAGGCGGCGCCTGCCTGAACGGTCCCGGGCCGCCGAGTTCGCGTTTCAGCGCGACTCGGCGTTCGGGATTCCGGCGGTGCTGGGCCGGCCCCAGTCCGGGCCGGCTTTGCTCACCCGGTTGCGCCAGCGAGCAGGCAGCCATCGGCCAGCGGCACGACCGGGCCCAGGTCGCGGTGATGCTGGTGCTCCGGGCGATTGTGACGGGTCAGCGCGTTGGAGACCGGGTTGAGGATCAGCGAGAAGATCGTGCGCGGCCAGGGCGTCATGTTGATGGATGAGCCATGCACCAGCGTGTCGCCGAAGATCAGCACTGTGCCCGGCGGTCCCTTGGCGGCGACCAGATCGCCCTCGGCCACGAGGTCGGTCACGGTCTCGTTGTCGACCACCCAGAGCGGATAGCTCGTCGTCTCGGTATCCAGCGTCGTCGGTGAAGCTCCGCGCTTATGCGAGCCGCGGATGAAGACGATCGGTCCGTTGAACTCCGTCACCTCATCGAGCAGCACATGAAGGTTGAGCGCCAGGGGTTCCGGCACGCCGTCCTCCCCGTGATGGGTGGCGAAATCGTAGTGCCATTGCCAGACGTCGCCCGAGAACGCCTCCTTGGCATTCACCTTGACCTGCTGAATGTAGAGGTCGTCGCCGAGGATCTGCCGGGCAGGCTCCACGAGACGCGGGTGGCGGACGAGGCAGGCATAGGTGTCGCTGCGCCGGTGCAGGGCCATGGCTGTGCGCACGGCATCGCTCCGCTTCTCCCGGAAGTTCTCCGGCCGGCGCTCGGCGAACAGGCGCGGCAGCTCCGCCCTCAGGACCTTGACCTCTTCGGGCGAGAACAGCGACGGCAGAATGAGGAACCCGTCGTCCCGAAACTGCGCGATCTGCGTATCCGTCAACTTCATGAGATTTTCCGCGGCCGACGGGCGCTAGCGCGCGCCAGGACCGGAAGGTTAGCCCGGACTCCTCACCGAGGTCACGGCCTGCGTCTCTGTCGTGCAGGCAGGGAAGGACGGCCGCGGCTCAGGCGCCGAGTTCGCGTTTCAGGTTGCGGTCCACGGCGTCGAGGAAGCCGGTCGTGCTGAGCCAGCCCTGGTCCGGCCCGGCCAGCAATGCCAGGTCCTTGGTCATCTCGCCGCCTTCCACGGTCCCGATGCAGATCCGCTCCAAGGTGCGCGCGAACTCGGAGACCTCCGGCGTCCCGTCGAACTGGCCGCGATAGTCGAGTCCCCGCGTCCACGCGAAGATCGAGGCGATGGAATTGGTGGAGGTCTCGTTGCCCTGCTGGTGCTGGCGGTAGTGTCGGGTGACGGTGCCGTGCGCTGCCTCGGCTTCGATGGTCTTGCCGTCCGGCGTCATCAGCACCGAGGTCATGAGGCCGAGCGAGCCGAAGCCCTGGGCCACCGTATCCGACTGCACATCGCCGTCGTAGTTCTTGCAGGCCCAGACATAGCCGCCTTCGAGCTTCATCGCCTGCGCCACCATGTCGTCGATCAGCCGGTGCTCGTACCACAGCCCGGCTGTCTCGAAACGGTCCTTGAACTCCGCCTCGAAGACCTCCGCGAAAAGGTCCCGGAAGCGTCCGTCATAGGCCTTCAGGATCGTGTTCTTGGTCGACATGTAGCAGGGATAGTTGCGCATCAGCGCATAGTTGAAGCAGGAGCGCGCGAAACCCCGGATCGAATCGTCGAGATTGTACATCGACATGGCGATGCCGCCGCCGGGGAAGTCGAACACCTCGCGCTCGATCGCCTCGCCGCCGTCCTCCGGCTCGAAGCGGATGGTGAGCTTGCCCTTGCCCGGCACGACGAAATCGGTCGCGCGATACTGGTCGCCATAGGCGTGGCGGCCGATGATGATCGGCTTCGCCCAGCCCGGAACCAGGCGCGGCACGTTCGAGCAGATGATCGGCTCGCGGAAGACCGTGCCGTTGATGATGTTCCGGATCGTGCCGTTGGGCGAGCGCCACATGGCTTTCAGGCCGAATTCCTCGACCCGGTCCTCGTCCGGCGTGATCGTCGCGCATTTGACGCCGACACCATATTTCTTGATTGCGTTGGCCGAGTCGACGGTGATCTGGTCGTCGGTTTCGTCGCGCTTCTGGATCGACAGGTCGTAATATTTCAGGTCGATATCGAGATAAGGGAGGATCAGCTTTTCCTTGATGAACTCCCAGATGATTCGCGTCATCTCATCGCCGTCGAGCTCGACGACGGGGGTTACGACCTTGATCTTGCTCATAGGCGTGCCGCTCCCGGCGTGCTTGTCGGCCGCCGCCGAGGGCTTGGCCGTACCGTGTTAAGAGGAAGGGCCGCAACATAGGCCGGCACCTGCGGGCGTGCAAGCAGTGCGCCAGTGGGTTGCCTTGCGTTATGGCGATCCGGCGGTGCGGAAGCGGATGGGCATGGAGACCGTGCCGCGCAGGCTGACGCCGTCGCGCCAGTCGAGCCGGTTTGCCGCGATCTCGATATCCTCCATCGCTGCCAGCAGGCGCGGGAAGGCCAGCGCCGCCTCCAGCCGCGCGAGCGGCGCGCCGACGCAGAAATGGATGCCGAAGCCGAAGGCGATCTGCCGACCGTGCCGGCGCGCGATGTCGAACCGCTCCGGGTCTTCGAACGCTTCCGGGTCGCGGTTGGCGGCGTTCAGCATCAGGAAGACGCGATCTCCGGCCCGGATGCGTTTGCCCCCCAATTCCAAGTCTTCGATTGCGATCCGCGATACTGCCGGCGCCGGGGAGTCGAAGCGAAGCATTTCTTCCACCGCGGCTTCGATGCGGTCCGGCTCGCGGCGCAGCAATGCCTGCTGGTCGGGGCTGAGGATGAGACGCATTAGGCCATTCGCCAACAGGCCGGTGGTCGTCTCGTGTCCGGCGAACAGCAGCAGGATGCAGTTCGCCACCAGGTCGTCGTCGGAGAGGCCGGGGCTGGCGGCGAGCTCCGAGATAAGGTCGTCGGCCGGTCGGCGGCGGCG
>MPNF01000372.1 GCA_002238885.1 Alphaproteobacteria bacterium bin95
CGGGCGGGATGCGAGGTCACCGCGCTCGAGCTCCAGGCGGATGTGAACGAGGTCGCGTCCCGGCTGACCGAACGCTGCGGCCTCGCACATCTCGTGCATCACCGGCAGGGCGACGTTCTGGATGGAGCCGTGCCGTCCGGCGGGTTCGACGCGCTCTTCGCCTGGCTGGCGTTCCTGCACATCCCCGACCGCGAGCGGCTCTACCAGCGCTGCTACGAGGCGCTTCGCCCCGGAGGCGGCATGTATGTCGAGGACTATTTCGAGCGCGGAGCATTCACCGACGACGAACGCGAGACCCTCGCCGTCAAGGTTTACAGCCGTGATCTTCCCCGTCTCGACGAACTGCGCCGGGACCTCGACCGGGCCGGCTTCGCCGAAGTCGTCATCGAGGATGTGACAGCGTCCTGGACGGACCATGTTGCGGAACGCGCACAAGCCTATCGCGACAGTCGCGAGCATGAGGTGGCCCTGCACGGCGAGCAGGTATTTGCCGGCCTGGACGACTTCTATTCGAGCATCGCCGGGCTATTTCGCGGAGGGAATCTCGGAGGCGTCAGGTTCCTCGCCCGCAGGCCCTGACCCGGGCCGGCTCGCCCGCTCACCAGCCCGGCATCCCGTCCGGCCCCGCCGCTTCGACCAGCGCGCCGACACGCACCAGAGCGACCGCGGCCTCGATGTCCGGGGCCATATACCGGTCCTCTTCCAGCGGGGGCACGACGGCGCGCAGCCTGGCGACGGCCCGGCCGAGGCGCGCGCTCGTCTTCAGCGGCGCGCGGAACCCGATGCCCTGGGCGGCGGCGAGCCATTCGATGGCGACGATCTTGGCCAGATTCTCGTTCATCTCCAACAGCCGGCGCGCGCCATGGGTCGCCATCGACACATGGTCTTCCTGGTTGGCGCAGGTGGTCAGGCTGTCGATGCTGGCCGGCGCCGCGCGCTGCCTGTTCTCCGCCGCCAGCGCCGCGGCGGTGATCTCGGCCGCCATGAAGCCGCTGTTGATGCCGGGCTCCGGCGTCAGGAAGGCCGGCAGCTCGCTCATCGCCGGATCGACCAGCAGCGCGATGCGACGCTCCGTCAGCGCGCCGACCTCCCTCACCGCAAGCGCGATCTGGTCGGCGGCGAAGGCGACGGGCTCGGCGTGGAAATTGCCGCCCGACAGGATTTCGCCGCGCTCCGTCAGGACCAGCGGATTGTCGGTCGCCGCCGCCGCTTCGACCGCCAGCACCGAACCGGCCTGGCGGAGCAGGGTGAGGCAGGCGCCCATCACCTGGGGCTGGCAGCGCACCGAGTAGGGGTCCTGCACCCGGGTGCAATCGATATGGGAAGCGCGGATGTCGCTCCCGGCCAGAAGCGCCCTGAGCGCCGCCGCGACATCGATCTGGGCCTGGTGGCCGCGCAGCGCGTTGACCTCCGGATCGAAGGGCGTGTCGGACCCGAGAGTGGCATCGACCGAGAGCGCCCCGGTGACGAGCGCGGCGCGCAGCAGCCGCTTGGCGTCGAACAGGCCGGCCAGCGCCAGCGCCGTCGAGCACTGGGTGCCGTTGATCATCGCCAGGCCTTCCTTGGCGCCGAGCACGACCGGTTCGATCCCGGCCGCCTGCATTGCCGCGCCGCCGGCCATGCGTTCGCCGCGCCAGCAGGCCATGCCTTCCCCGATCGCGACGGCCGTCAGATGGGCGAGCGGCGCCAGGTCGCCGGAGGCGCCGACCGAGCCCTGCGCCGGCACCGCGGGGGTGACGCCGGCCGCCAGCATCCGCTCCAGCACCTCGACAATGGCCCACTGCACGCCCGAGGCGCCGCGGCCGAGGCTGAGCAGCTTCAGCGTCATCATGAGGCGGACGACCGGTTCCGGCAGGTCCGGGCCGACGCCGGCATTGTGGGAGAGGATCAGGTTGCGCTGCAGCCGGGCGGTTTGCTCGGGCGAAATGCGGGTGCCCGCCAGCTTGCCGAAGCCGGTATTGACCCCGTAGACCGCCAAGTCGCCCGCGGCAGCCCGTTCGACGACCGCCGCCGCGCGCTCGACTTCCGCCCGGCAGCTCCGGTCCAGAACGACCGGCGGGCTCTCGCGATACAGCCCTTCGAGGTCCGGCAAGCCGATCGGCCCGGGCGTGAGCGTGACCGGTTCAGTCATGGATTTCCGGCATCGCGCATGAATCGCGTCCTCGCCCGGACTTCCCTAAGCCCGGAACCGCCGTTTGTGAAGACCGAAGCACCGCCGCCATCCCCGCCGGCCCGACGAATGAGGCAGCATTTTCGCCGCCGCGCGGATACACTCGCAGGATATTCGGCGCCCGGACCGGAGCCCATGAAGTGAGCCGACGCCCGACAGGACCCGACCGCCTCGACAACACCCGCGAGATCCGGGCGCCGCACGGCGATGCACTCAGTTGCAAGAGTTGGCTGACCGAAGCGCCGCTGCGCATGCTGATGAACAATCTGGACGCGGAGGTTGCCGAAAGGCCGCAGGAACTCGTGGTCTATGGCGGCATCGGCCGCGCTGCGCGCAATTGGGAGAGCTACGACCGCATCGTGCGCGCCTTGCGGGACCTTGAGGCGGACGAGACGCTGCTGGTCCAGTCGGGCAAGCCGGTCGGCGTCTTCCGCACGCATAGCGATGCGCCCCGGGTGCTGATCGCCAACTCCAACCTTGTGCCCCATTGGGCGACGCTGGAGAAATTTAACGAGCTCGACCGCGCCGGCCTGATGATGTTCGGCCAGATGACCGCCGGGTCGTGGATCTATATCGGCAGCCAGGGCATCGTCCAGGGCACCTACGAGACCTTCGTCGAGATGGGCCGGCAGCATTATGGCGGCGACCTCGCCGGCCGCTGGATCCTGACCGGCGGGCTCGGCGGCATGGGCGGCGCGCAGCCGCTGGCCGCTACCATGGCCGGCGCTTCGATGCTCTCGGTCGAGTGCCGGCCGAGCCGGATCGAGATGCGGCTCAGGACGGGCTATCTGGACCGGCAGACGGCCGACCTGGACGAGGCGCTGGCAACGATCGGCGAGGCCTGCGCTACGAAGACGCCGGTCTCGGTCGGCCTGCTCGGCAATGCCGCGGAAATCTATCCGGAACTGGTGCGGCGCGGTGTCAGGCCCGACGCCGTGACCGACCAGACGAGCGCCCACGATCCGCTGAACGGCTATCTGCCGGCCGGCTGGACGCTTGCCGAATGGGAGGAGCGGCGCGAGCGCGATCCTGACGGCACCATGCAGGCGGCCAAGCAATCGATGGCGGTGCAGGTCCGCGCCATGCTCGATTTCTGGGCCCGGGGCGTGCCGACCCTCGATTACGGCAACAATATCCGCCAGATGGCGCAGGAAATGGGCGTGGAGAACGCCTTCGACTTTCCGGGCTTCGTGCCGGCCTATATCCGCCCGATGTTCTGCCGCGGCATCGGTCCGTTCCGCTGGGCGGCGCTCTCCGGCGACCCGGAGGACATCTACCGGACCGACGCGAAGGTGAAGGAGCTGATGCCGGACGACGCGCATCTGCACAACTGGCTGGACATGGCGCGCAAGCGCATCCGGTTCCAGGGCCTGCCGTCGCGCATCTGCTGGGTCGGGCTCGGCGACCGGCACCGCCTCGGCCTCGCCTTCAACGAGATGGTCGCGACGGGCGAACTCAAGGCGCCGGTGGTCATCGGCCGGGACCATCTGGACAGCGGCTCGGTCGCCAGCCCGAACCGCGAGACCGAGGGCATGATCGACGGCTCCGACGCGGTTTCGGACTGGCCGATGCTGAACGCGCTGCTCAACACGGCCTCGGGCGCGACCTGGGTCAGCCTGCATCATGGCGGCGGCGTCGGCATCGGCTTTTCCCAGCATGCCGGCATGGTGATCGTGTGCGACGGCACGGAGGCGGCGGCCGCGCGCATC
>MPNF01000373.1 GCA_002238885.1 Alphaproteobacteria bacterium bin95
CCGTGTCGGAGGGGTCGTTCACGATGATGTGGAAGCAGTAGTCGATGACCGATTTGCGCGCGAGCGCAGCATAGCCGTCCATCGCTTCCCTCACGCCCCGACCCCTGACCTGCGGCGAAAAGCTGATCGTGGTGGTGGTGCCGCCGCAGGCGGCCGAGATCGAACCGCTGGTGAAGGTGTCGGCATTGGTGCCGCCGGTCGAACCCGGCTGCTCGATATGGCAGTGGCTGTCCACCCCGCCCGGCATGACCAGCCGGCCGCCCGCATCGATCTCATGCGCGCCCCTGTCGAGGTTCTCCCCAAGCGCCGCGATGCGCCCGCCGACGATGCCGATATCGGCCCGGACCATATCGGAGGCCGTGACGACCGTGCCGCCGCGAATGACCGTGTCGTATGCCGCCATTTGCCGTCCCTTTCCTTCAGCTTGCACCCAGAATAACCGAACGCGCGCGCAGCGATTCACCGGAATCGACGAAAAGCGTCTCCCCGGTAACGGAGGGCGTCTCGATCAGGTAGGAGAGCGCCGCGGCCACCTCCTCCGGGCGCACCGGCCGCCTGAGCGGCAGCCGGGCGCCCAGCGTCCCCAGGCGGCCGGGCTTCATGCCCGCGCTCTCATAGACGAAGCCGGGCGCGATGGCGGCGATCCGCAGACCCGGCGCGAGATCGGCCGCAAGCGCCCGCACCGCGCCTTCCAGCGCGATCTTGCTGAGCGTGTAGGAGAGGTAGCCGGCCCCGGGATGGCGGATTTTCTGGTCCACGATATTCACCGCAAGCCCCCTGTCGTCCTGCCCGAGCGCGGCGGCGAACGCCTGGATCGCCAGCAGCGGCGCGCGCAGGTTGGTGGCCATGTGGGCGCCGAAGGAAGCGGCGTCCAGGCTCTCGATCCGGTCCGGCTCGAAGCGCGCGGCATTGTTGACCAGAACGGAAAGCCCGCCCATCCGCGCGCGCGCCTCGCCGACGATCCGCGCAGGGACCGACGGATCGTCGAGGTCGCCCTGCAGCAGGACGGCATCGAGATCGGCCGGCGGCCGGCTGCGCCGTGTATGGACCGCTACCCGGTGCCCTGCCGCCACCATGGCCTGCGCCAGCGCCAGACCCAGGCGCCGCGCGCCGCCGGTAATCAGAATGCGCTCCGCCATGCCCCTGCCCCGTCCGGTCGAACCGGGCCCATCTTAACCGCATCGCGGCGCCGTCCGTCAGAAGGCCCGGAACCGTTGCGACCAACCGTCCCGCCGTCTTCTACCCGGCCCCGCAATGCTTTATATCGGCTTTCCTTTGGGCTGTGCCCAAACCGGCGTGAGAGGCTGCGGCTCTTTCCCAACGAAACCTGCGGAGGTGACATTCCTTGTCTGCGTTGCCACCCAAGCAGGGACTCTACGATCCGCGCAACGAGCATGACAGCTGCGGCGTCGGGTTCGTCGTCGATATCCAGAACCGCAAGTCGCACCGGATTGTCCGACAGGGCCTCGAAATCCTGCTCAACCTGGACCATAGAGGCGCGGTCGGAGCCGATCCGCTGGCCGGGGACGGCTCCGGCATCCTAATTCAAAAGCCGGATGCGCTGTTCCGCGCCGTGGCTCCGGAGGCCGGCATAGACCTGCCGGACGCGCCCGACTATGCGGCCGGCTCCGTCTTCCTGCCGCGGGCCGAAGCGCCGCGCGCCGTCTATGAGGCGCTGGTCGAGCGCATCGTGCACGAGGAAGGCCAGCATGTCGCCGGCTGGCGGACCGTCCCGGTGGCGAGCGAAATTCTGGGCCCGACCGCCGCCGGCACGGAGCCCGTCGTGCGCCAGATCTTCGTCGCGCGGGGCAGCGGAACCGATCGGGGGGATGCGTTCGAGCGCAAGCTGTTCGTCATCCGCAAGCGGATCGAGAACGAGGCTGCAAACGAAGGCACGCCCGACCTCGACGACTTTTACATCCCCTCGCTCTCCTGCCGCACCATCGTTTACAAGGGCATGCTGCTCGCACCGCAATTGAGCGATTACTATCTCGACCTCAAGGACGAGCGGATCGCATCGGCGCTGGCGCTGGTGCATCAGCGTTTCTCGACCAACACGTTCCCGTCCTGGCGGCTGGCGCACCCCTATCGGATGATCTGCCACAATGGCGAGATCAACACCGTGCGCGGCAATTACAATTGGATGGCGGCGCGCCGGCATGCCACCAGTTCGAAGCTGTTCGGCGACGATCTGGAGAAGCTCTGGCCGCTGATTCCGCCGGACCAGTCGGACACCGCCTGTTTCGACAATGCGCTGGAACTCCTTACGCGGGGCGGCTATTCGCTCGCGCATGCAATGATGCTGCTGATCCCCGAAGCGTGGTCCGGCAACCCGCTGATGGATGAAGAGCGCCGCGCCTTCTACGAGTATCACGCGGCGCTCATGGAGCCTTGGGACGGCCCGGCGGCAGTCGCCTTCACCGACGGGCGGCAGATCGGCGCCACGCTCGACCGCAACGGTTTGCGCCCGGCTCGCTACCTGGTGACCACGGACGGCCTGGTGGTGATGGCGTCCGAAGTCGGCGTGCTCGACATTCCGCCGGAGCGCATCGCCCGGCAATGGCGGCTCCAGCCGGGCAAGATGTTCCTGATCGACCTTGAACAGCAGCGCATCGTGGACGACGGCGAGCTCAAGGCGGAGCTGGCGCGCTCCCAGCCCTACGGCCAGTGGCTCGCCCGCACGCGCTCCCGGCTAAACGACCTGGAGGCGCCGCCGCCAGTGGCCAGCAACCGGCCGGCGGCGGGCGAGCTGCTCGACCGCCAGCAGGCATTCGGATACACGAACGAGGATCTGGAGGTCTTCCTGCAGCCCATGGGCGAGGGCGGCGACGATCCCGTCGGGTCGATGGGCACGGACACACCGATCTCCGTGCTCTCCGAGCGCCCGAAGCTGCTTTACACCTATTTCAAGCAGTTGTTCGCGCAGGTCACCAACCCGCCTATAGACCCGATCCGCGAAGAACTGGTGATGTCGCTGGTCTCGCTGGTGGGGCCGCGCCCGAACCTGCTCGACCTGGACAGCGGCGGGACGCATCGCCGTCTCGAAGTCTCGCAACCGGTCCTGACCGATACCGACCTCAACAAGATCCGCCATGTGGGCGACCTGGTAGGCGGGGCGTTCCTGACCGAAACGCTGGACACCACCTGGGACGCCGCCGAAGGTGCGGAGGGCATGGGTCCGGCTCTGGAAAGGCTTTGCGGCGAGGCGAAGCGGGCCGTCGAACAGGGCTTCAATATCCTCATCCTGTCGGACCGCGCGGTCGGGCCGGACCGGATCGCGCTGCCGGCGCTGCTGGCCTGCTCGGCGGTCCATCACCGCCTGATCCTCGAAGGATCGCGGACCGGAGCCGGCCTTGTGCTGGAAACGGGCGAGGCGCGCGAAGTGCATCATTTCTGCGTGCTCGCGGGCTATGGCGCCGAGGCGATCAACCCCTATCTCGCCTTCGAGACGCTGGACGGACTCCACGAGGACGGCGCCTTCCCCGCCGGCTATACGCGCGAGAAGGTCCACAAGAATTATATCAAGGCCGTCAGCAAGGGCCTGCTGAAGGTGATGTCCAAGATGGGCATCTCGACCTACCAGTCCTATTGCGGCGCGCAGATCTTCGATGCGGTCGGGCTCGCGAGCGATTTCGTGGACCGTTATTTCACCGGCACCGCGACCACCGTGGAGGGCGCCTCGCTCGCCGAGGTGGCGGCCGAAACTGTCGCCCGGCACCGGGCCGCCTGGGGCGACTCGCCGATCTACCGCAACATGCTGGATGTCGGCGGCGAATACACCTACCGGCTGCGCGGCGAACGCCACCAGTGGGAGCCGGACTCGGTCGCCAAGCTCCAGCACGCCGCGCGCGCCGACAATGCCGCCAGCTA
>MPNF01000374.1 GCA_002238885.1 Alphaproteobacteria bacterium bin95
GGCACCGGGACAACTACTTCGCCGCGGTGAAGACGCTGATCCCGGACGGCTCAAGGGTCGGTGTCGAGTTCGACCACATCAGCGTCGAGGCCCTGCGCAAGGTGCAGGGCGCGCTGCCGACCTCGGATCTGGTGGATGCCGGAAAGCCCGCCATGCGCATGCGCATGGTGAAGTCCGGGGAGGAAATCGCCTGGATAAAGGAAGGCGCGCGCATTGCTGACATAGGCGGCGCGGCGGCCGTGGAGGCCATTGCCGTCGGCGTGCCGGAATATGAGGTGGCACTGAACGCGACGCAGGCCATGGTGCGCGAGATCGCCCGGCGCCAGCCGCATGTCGAGCTTCTGGACACATGGTCCTGGCTCCAGTCCGGCATCAACAGCGACGGCGCCCACAATCCCGTCACCTCGCGGCGGATCGAGCGCGGCGACATCATGGTGCTGAACTGCTTCCCGATGATGGCCGGCTACTACACCGCGCTCGAACGCACCCTCTTCGCCGAAATCTGCTCCGACGAGCATCTGCGCCTGTGGAAGATCAATGTCGAGGTGCATGAGGCGGGCCTGGCGCTCATCCGCCCGGGCGCGCGCTGCTGCGACATCGCCGCCGAACTAAACGCGATCTACGAAGGCTACGGCCTGCTTGAATACCGAACCTTCGGCTACGGACACAGCTTCGGCGTCCTCTCCCACTATTACGGCCGCGAGGCCGGCCTGGAGCTGCGCGAGGACGTGGACACCGTGCTGGAGCCGGGCATGGTGCTCTCAATGGAGCCGATGATAACGATCCCCGAAAACCACCCCGGCGCCGGCGGCTACCGCGAACACGACATCCTCGTGGTGACAGAAGACGGCGCGGAGAACATAACCGGCTTTCCGTACGGCCCGGAGCACAACATTGTGAAAAGGTAGTGTCTCAGATTGATATCTTGCCCATTCGGCAGGTCTTTAGCTGGTTCGGCTTCCGGACCTCGTTTCGACCGAAAAAATTTGTCGTCAACACTCCGTGTTTGAGGGGGAAACAAACAATGAAGCCCTTCTTCGTGGGTGTATTCTGTCTGGCGGCCGTAATCAGCGGATATCGAATCCCTGCCAATGCGGCGGTTATTGCTTCGTGCGGCCCCATGGAAGGCTACAGCTACTTCTACAGGAATGAACTTGCTGGCAGTGCCCCCGGCTGGCAACAAGGCTCACTCGAGACCACGACAATTTTTCTGGGGCCCGACAAGGTCGAAGAGGTAATCCTGAAGAGCAAGCTCAGCGGAGAAGATTGGACAAGGAGCGCCAGCGACTATGGTGCGCCCGTGATCGAAGTCACCAGGCAGGGATCGATCCGCCACATTCTGATACCGTGGGGACCAGTTACCGAACTCTATGCACTCGATACCGAGAAGAAGACTCTCTCACTCGTCTCGCAGAAGTCAGGATCGGTTATGGTCACGCACGCCTTTGTAGGAACGTGCGAATAAGATGCGCGATTTCAAACGGAGCCGCTACTCAACGGGACACGTCCTTGCGTCCCCGCCCCCTCCCGCTCTATTGTCGGCCAATGAAATACATCCTTGGGTAGTGTCTCAGTTTGAAACCTGTTTCTTGCGATAGGTCTTCGGACGGTTCGGTTTCGGAGCCCGTGCGTCGATCAGGCTGACAATCCATTCCATGTCCCGAAGCCGGCTATCGACGCCCACCGCCATGGCCGGAGTGACCTTCAGCCTCTTGTGGATGCGCACGAAATTGTAGTGGCAGAAGTAGAGCGCCAGCATGTGAAGGTGGTTCTCGACCTTCTTGCTGAAGCCGTTGGTGAGCCGCGTGAACCGGCGCATGCCCATCCGCATGGTGAGGTTCTGCCGATCGACATAAGAAGTGCTGACGGCGGCCGGGTCCGGGTTGCCCTCGACGCGCCGCTTGATGATGCCGGTGCATTCCGCCGGAGAGTAGCGCCGCGCCGCGCTCTTGCCTGCGTCCAGCGAGCCGTAGAGCTTCACAAGCTGGGCATAGTCCACATCGTCCCCGAACGCGCCCTCTACGGCTTCCAGATACGCCTTGTGGCCGTCCGTGGTGAGCTGGACCCGGTTCGCCAGCCGCGCCCGCAGATTGTCCATGAACTCGATAGCGGTCTCGCCGGAGCGGTCGCCAACCTCATAGGCGAGGATCATCTTGCTGTCGCCGTCGATTGCAGTCCAAGTCCAAACATCGCCGGCGCCGGCGGAGGCCTTCTTCGCCCGCGCGACATTCCTTTCTTTCGCGTAGCAGAAACTCCAGATTTCGTCGCACTGGACGCGACGCGTTTCGACCTCCCGGACCGTCTCGTCATGGTGTGCCGCGCAAGCCTCTCCGGCCTCGACAAGCAGCTTTGTGACGGTGTTGATCAAGACGCCTGCGACCCGCGACGCGGCGCGCATGGACATGCCTTCGATCAAGCGGTTCAGGATATGGGCGCGTTTGGTTGTATCGAGCTTGTTCATATCCTTGAAAATAGGGCATAAAGCTATTTATCAAGCAAAAAAAATCAATTTGATTTCAAGTTAAACTCTCTCGTCTAAGCCTGCTTGAGAGAGCACCCCATTGGCCGTGTGCTTGCTCTTGATCTTACTCGGGACCGTTATCGTGTAGGTGGGATTGGTCTTGTGCTTCCATTGCTCATGACTGCCCCCGGGGTGGCGGACCTTTGTCCAGCCCGATTGCCTCAGAAGGCGTTTCACCTTCCGTTCAAAGGTCGCCACGAATGAATCCTTGCTAGGCGTATGAGTAGTTCAGCTCTTCTTCGACCACACAACGAAGTCTTGAGAACGAGGGAGGTTGTGAGTGCTCACGCGTTGTCCGCCTCTCATGCTGTACGGGAGAGAGGAAGCGCCGTACCGTAACCTGAACCTCTGCGTTCGCGGGCACGTCTAGGTTGCATTCAATCAGTTGTGGGACCATCTCCAAGACGGCCTCTATCATTCCTCCAAGACCATCCGCCTCTAACGTAAGTCCAGGGATATCTGAGCTTGTTCCCACATACACGCCAGATTCCTCGCACTGGAAGACATCAACACTGTAGGTGTATACCATCGTGTTTAACTCCAGCGAGCTTTTGCCGCGGCACTAGCAATTTCATTTCGTCTGTTCGGGCTGAGAAGCGTGGCGCGTGCCTTTGCGCCCGCCAGGCCACTCTTGCGTTTCACGGATGGTTTGGGCGGCGCTTCTTCAAATTCGCCCGTGGCGATTCGGGCCACCATCACCGCGCGACCGATGGCATCCGCCGGGCGTCGCTCCCCTTGGGGTCCCTTCGGCACGGCTAGAGCCGCACCATGGTTCTTCCCCCGGCTGTCCTCTCGATGATACGCATTGCGACGACCTCCCTCGTCAGTTGCTCATTCCGAGTTGCATCGTGAAGCGACGCACTACCTTGTCAACCCCTGAATATGTTCCCGGCGTTTCCCGGGCGGAAAAGCAACCGAAGGCGAACAGGGCGACCTCGATGTTAGCTGTGTGTTTTCATATAGGACGAAAGCTACGCCGTGCAAGGGTTTCAGGCGCGAGCCGGGCGATACCCGGCAATTCGACACCCGGCCTCCCAGGCGGCATATCCTCGTGGCGGGGAGAGGCTCGCGAGGCATACGTTCTCTCGGGGAGACGATGCATACCTTAAGGCTCGACGCGCACCGGCGAGTCCATTTTCAGGTTTCAAACTGAGACACTACCCATCCTTGAAGACTGGCGGGTAGAGGCGCATGAGAGTGCTTGGATCGTACCGGCCCCGTTCCCATTCCTGAAGAGCGCTCGCGTCGAGACCGAAACGCCCGGCGAACTGCCGCCGGCTCAGCCGGAACCGCTTGCGGAAAGCCGCAAGTCGGCCGGCGGCGTTCGCGCTCTAGGCCGTGGCG
>MPNF01000375.1 GCA_002238885.1 Alphaproteobacteria bacterium bin95
GGATCGAAACGTCATGATCTCCCAGGAGTGCTCTGGCGCTGCCGATCAGCCGATGGCCGCGGGTCGGCGCCGCGGAGAAGACGATGACCGCGGGCGTCTGGGCCATGCGGCAGACATCGAGGCTCATTCGGATCGAGGCGAGGTCGAACGCCTGGGGGCGGCAGGGGACGATGACCAGGTGGGCCAGCTGTGCTGCGGTCAGCATCGACATGTCGGTATGTCCGGGCGTGTCGAGGACGATGACCTCGTAGCCCCGCTGGGCCGCCCCGCCGATCTCACGGGGGAGCCGGCTCGGCTGGGTCGTGATGACGTCCGGGAAGGGCTTCTCGCGAAGATCGCTCCAGGTACCGGAGGAGCCCTGCGGGTCGGTATCCACGATCATCGCCCTCTTTCCGGCCAGGCTGGCCTCGACGGCGAGGTTCGTGGAGATTGTCGTCTTGCCGGAGCCTCCCTTCTGAGAGATCACGGCGTAGATGTCGGGTTCGGTCATGTCGAGGTCCTCAGCATTGCGTTTGCGGTTGCCCGAGAAGCGGGCGTCGGTCGAGAATTGAGCGGGTGCGCGGCCGGAGGCCCGCCCTGAGATAGCCGGGGCGAGAGAACTCGGACCGGACAAGCTTCAGAAAGCGTAGGGTTGCCGGCGGCAGTCGCCGTTCGGCGAAGACTGTCAGCGCCGCGATTGCGGTAAGCTGGGGGCCGATCATGCGTTCGGCCCCGGTCCAGGTTTCCGGAGGAAGCAGGAGGCGCTTCCTGGCGACGTGCTTGCCCATGTTGACGATGAGCAGCCAGTGCGGGTGTTCGCTGTCGCCGTATCTTCGGATGGACCCGGGTTCAGGCCAGATGGACTCTATGTCGTGCAGGGTGGGAAGCTTGAGGGGCGAGAGGAAGACAGGCCCGTCTTCCGGAAGGCTCTCGACAATCTTGCGGTCGATGGCGTTCCTGATCGTATTGACAGCGCGGAGGTGGGGGCTGAAGGCCAGGGACGGGGTGTTGAAGGCCTGGCAGATATGTTCGAGGAGCTGAGGGACGCAGTAAGGGGGCGGCGGGGCGTCGAAGGACCATGCGAGGTAGATGAGGGTCGAGGCGGCGGTGTGGGCGTCCGTCGACCGGACAAGATCGCGCCAGTCCGTCTCGTTCATCCAGAGATTGGCAGGCGTGTAGCGGCGGACCTGAAAGATGACGGACGACCATCCCCACATGTCCCAGGGGTTGCAGCGGCAGGGACCCCATTCAACCAGGTCGCCGCAGAAGCCGCTGATGTCGTCGATACTCGGCAAGCGAGTGCCTTGCGGGTCGTGTGTAACGGCGGGATCGGAGGGGAACCCGCCGGGGGGCTCGGGGGGCTGTGGGGGGTTATGGGGCGGCCGCGCGCGCGGGATGGGGGGGCACCGGGGGCTGTGGGCGTGAATGCGGCGCCAACGGGTGCGGTATGGGGCGCAACCGCGGGTGGCGACGCCCGTCAGCGCAACCGCCCATCATGTTCGTGGTGCCTCTCATGAGCGGTCCTGGCTCGAGGACGTCGAGGAACCGGTGGCGGTATCGGAACCCGATGGGAGGGCCTCCGGGTCACTGGAACTGGAAGCGTTGCCGGTGAGCTGCGCGTAGTGCGCTTCGACTTCGTCGACGTATGGCCAGCAGCGGTATCGAGCGACCAGGTCGCGCCAGGCGAGTGCGAGGCGCCTGGGGTCTGCGGTGGCGCGCAAGATTGCTGTCATGGTCGCCTGGTCCGCGCGCTGCCGGTCGAAACGCCCGGATGCGATTCGCGGGTGCGAGTCCGGACCGGGAATAGAATGTTCTTCGTCTGTCGGTGCGGTGACGCGGGCCACATGAAGCTCTTCGGTGCGCTCGACTGCGCCCCATAGCGACCTTGCAAGGCTACGGGTTTCTTTGCAGGTCCGTTCCGTGAGTTTCCGGAAATAGCCTCCAGCGCTCGTGTGGATCTCGCCGACATCGTCGCGCGATGCGACAACGACGACAGCCAGGGCCGCCCAGGCAGGCGACAGGGCCGTGCAGGCATCGCGCCAGGCTTCGGGGGATATGCCGAGCTCGCTGCGGGTCCGGTTGGCAGCGTGGACGAACTCGTCAGCGGTCGGAGGCCGCCCGGCCGGCAGATGGCGGGAGAGGCGTGGGCTCAGAGAGTCCAGGATAAGCCATACCGGCGGCCCTCCGGGGATCGGAGAGCGGCCCCGGTTCGATGGACTACTATTCTCCCCTTCCGGCCTGAGGCGGGCGGCAGGAGGTGAAATTGATGCCGGCGGAGTGGTGTCCTGTGGGTCTGCCGCTCCAAGAGTAATCTCTTGGAATTGGTGTGTAATTGAATTGGACCCTGCCCCGGAATCGTACCCTGGGGTACAATTTTCGGCACGGTTTTCATGGGCTGGCGATGCAGGATCAGTGGATTCCGCTCCGTCCGAAGACAGCTCGTCGGGTGCGGTCTGAGGCGGCTCGGTCAGCGAGAGAGCGTGCTCCTGGACAAGGCGGGCATCTTCCGCCAGGGACCGGAGTTCATGCACGTCGGCAGCCTCCATTCCCTTTGCGGCCGGCAGGGACAGGACCCGGTTGAGAAGAGAGTGGAGGGCCGTGGCGGAGGACGTGCTTCTGCGGATCGCCGCTTGCAGGATGATGCGCGTGTGGCAGCGGATGGTGGAGATCTCGTGGATTAGGCCGCCGCGCTCGATCTGTTCTTCCTCGACCAAACGGGCGGTGTCCTCGATTTCCCGGGCCATGGCGTCGAAAGGCGAGAAGTCGATGCCGTAGGCGTAACGGATGCGGCCGTCATGCTTGCTGCGCTTGCCGTCGCGGCGCCGGCTGGCCGTGTCGGTCCAATAGATGAAGCCGGCGCGCGCAAGGTCCTTCTCGATGATGGAGACAACCCGGGTGCTGCTGACGCGCACTTTCCCTTTGAGCTTCTCCTTGGTCATCCAGACTGTTGGAGGCCAGGCGCCAGGCTCGAAGTCCTCCCGGCACAGCTTCTTGAACGATGCCCGGAGATAGTCGGTGTGACGCTTGTTCAAACCGAACCGCTCCGCGACCCCCTCGGCCTCGAGAAGGTCGAGAAGCGCCCAATGGTCGAGTCCGCCTTCCCGGCCTGTCCAGGCTTCGGCGGCATCGCGCGCGCGGTCGTATTCCGGTTTGTGGATTCGGCACCCTGTCATGTAGGGGCCGCGCGGGGTGTGGCCGCCTCCGGAGGCGGTGGTATTGTCTTGATCTCGCATGGTTTTCAACGCTCGGCGTCGTCCATGCCTCGATCCCCACTTTTTTCGCTCCACCGGCTTGACTGGGCAGACCGGGAGGGTTACCTTCCGCGCACTGAAGCTACAGACGGTTCCTGAATTGCCGTGTGGGGACTGACGCTACAGTCCGATTTTCGGGCTAAATGCGGGGAACGGAACTACCATTCCGTTCCCCGCTTTCTTTAACCGCTTGACTGATATGAGCTAGCCGAGCACAATTCTCCGGCTCCTAAGGTTAGAAGCCTGCCGGCTGTGGTGGCTAAGTCAGGAGCGGGAACATGCCGGCGAAATGGTTGAACACATAGCCGTCGAATTTGCCCTGCCGGGTGGACTCCTCCGCCAGGAGCCGCGCGCGCACCTCCGGGTCGGAGAGGCGGGCGACACGCTCGGCCAGTGGCAGATGCGCGATCTCCATATAGGTCGGATGGCCCATGAAGGGGTGCATGCTGCTGTCGAAGCCCATCAGCATCCCCGCCGGGCGGGCGCTCACCTGCATTCTCAGCCTGGCGCCTTCCGCCACCGCCGCCTCGGTCCAGTCGAGGATGCGCCGCCAGTCCCCGGGGCTGCGGTCGGACTGCGCGAGGATGAAGGAGACCGGCAGCCCGGTCTCCCGCGAGAGGTCGCGCATCCAG
>MPNF01000376.1 GCA_002238885.1 Alphaproteobacteria bacterium bin95
CCACCTCGCCCGCCGCCAGCGCCGCAGACGCGCCGCCCGACGAGCCTCCCGGCGTCGTTTCGAGGTTCCACGGGTTGCGCGTGTGGCCGAAGACACGGTTCGTCGTCACCGGCATCATGCCCATTTCGGGCGAGTTCGACTTGGCGACGACGATGCCGCCGCGCGCCTCCAGCCGGGTCACGAGCGGGTCGGACTTGTCCGCCACATTGTCGGCATAGAGCGGGCAGCCATAGGTGGTGCGCATGCCCTCGACGTCGATCAGGTCCTTGATGGCGATCGGCAGGCCGGCGAGCAGGCCCCGGTCGCCGGGCGCAACGTCCTGCATCCGCCTCGCTTCGTCGCGAGCGCGGTCGAAGCGGTGCAGCGGCAGGGCATTCACCGCCCCGTCCACGGCCTCGATGCGGGCTATGGATGCGTCCACAAGCTCCAGCGGCGACACTTCGCCCCGCGACCACCCGGCGAACCGCTTCCTCTGCTGACAGCTCCCAGAGTTCGGCCATAGGACTCTCCCCTCGCAAGGCCGCTACTATAGCCCGAAAGCAGGAGGGAGGAACGTGGCAGGCAGGCGCGAGGATGCCCGGCTCATCACCGGGCGGGGCCGTTATCTGGACGACATCGAGGTTCCGGGAGCGCTCTGGGCGGCGTTCCTGCGCAGTCCGCATGCCCACGCCCGGATCCGGGCGGTGGAAGGCAACGGGGTCGAAGTCTTCACGGCGGCGGACATTCCGGAGCTTGAGGGCCTGCGGCCCTACCAGCCCGCGAACATGCAGACGGGCGAGCCCTTCGACTGGGAGCCGCAGCCCCTGCTGGCGCGGGACGTCGCCAGCTATGCGGGCCAGCCGGTCGCGTTCGTGACCGGCCGGACGCCGGAGGAGGCGCTGGATGCGGCGGACCGGGTGCAGGTCGTCTATGAGGCGCTGGACCTGGAGCCGGAGAGGACCTGTATCGACTGGCGGACCGGAGATGCGGCCGCCGTCGAGGAGGCCTTTTCGCACGCGGCCCACAGGGTCGGGATCGAACTCCTGAACCATCGCGTGGTCATCAACCCCATGGAGCCGCGCGGCGCCTGCGCATCCTACGATCCGGCCGACGGGCGCTATACGCTCAGGCTCTCCAGCCAGAACCTGCACGTCAATCGCGACCATACGGCGATGTGCCTGGGCGTGGAGCCGGCACGGGTGCGCTTCATCGCGGAGGATGTCGGCGGCGGGTTCGGCGTGAAGAACTTCGCCTATCCCGAGCATGTGCTGCTGCTCTGGGCCGCGCGCCGGCTGGGCTGTCCGGTGCGCTGGACGGCGACGCGATCCGAGATCTTCCTGAGCGACCACCAGTGCCGGGGCCAGCGCGCCGAAGCCGAGCTGGCGCTGGATGGGGAAGGGCGCTTCCTCGCGCTCAGCATATCGAGCACGGCCAATGTCGGCGCCTGGCTCGGCAATGTCGCGGGCGGCGTGCAGACGGGGCAATTCGTCCATCTGGCAGGCACGGTCTACGCCATTCCGGCGGTCAGCCTGCATATCCGCGCGGCGCTGACCCACACGCCGCCCGAAGGCGTGACTCGTGGGCCGGGCTTCGCCGAAATGGTGAACATCCTCGAACGCCTGATCGACAAGGCGGCGGCCGAAACCGGTATGACACGGGAAGAGCTTCGCCGGCGAAATCTCGTATCCCGCCTGCCGATGACCAATGCGCTCGGCTTCACCGTGGACAGTGGCGCGTTCACCGAGGCTTTTGCGCTGGCGGAGCGACAGGCCGACGGGTTTGAAGAACGGCGCCGGCAAAGCGAGGTGGAAGGCCGGCTCCGGGGCCTGGGCTTCGCCTGCCACATCAAGGCCACCGGCGGTTTCCCGGAGGAGAATGTCGAACTGCGCTTCCACGAGGACGGCCGCATCGACCTCGTGACCGGCACACAGCATATCGGCCAGGGACACGAAACCACCTTCCCGGAAATCGCGGCCCGCTGCCTCGACCTGCCGAGCGGCGGCATCCGGCTCGTCCAGGGCGACACGGACGAGATCGCCATGGGAGGCGGCCATGGCTCCTCGCGTGCGACCTACATGGCCGGCACGGCGATTTTCCGCGCGAGCGAGATCGTCATCGAGAAGGGGCGTGCGCTGGCGGCGGACCGGCTGGAGGCGGCGGAAGCGGATATCGAGTACGAAGCGGGCGGTTTCCGGGTCGCCGGCACCGACCGGGCGGTCGGCCTGTTCGAACTCGCCGGAGACGGCGCGCTCGACACCTACTACCACTGGGCGCGGGAGTGGATGACCTTCCCGAACGGCACCCATCTGGCGGAAGTCGAGATCGACCCGGAGACGGGTGCCGCACGCCTGGTGCGCTATGCCGCCTTCGACGACTATGGCGAGCATATCGACGACGCCATCGTCGCCGGACAGGTGCACGGCGCCATCGCGCAGGGCGTCGGCCAGGCGCTGCTGGAGGAAGCGGTGTTCGAGGCGGAGTCGGGCCAGCCGCTGACCGGCTCGTTCATGGACTACGCGATGCCGCGCGCCGACGACCTGCCGTCCTTCGATGTCGCGTTCACGCCCACGCGGTGCACAACCAATCCGTTGGGCGTAAAGGGCTGCGGGGAGGCCGGCGCCGTCGCGGGATATCCCGCCGTCACCAACGCCATTCTCGATGCGCTGGCGCCGCTCGGCGTGCGGAACTTCGAGGGCGCGGCGACGCCGTTCCGCATTTGGGAAGCGATCCGCAGGGCAGAGGAAAAAAAGCGGTTGTGAACCGGTTTATGCGGCGGTTGGGCCTGTTCTACTCGACCGCGTTCGATTATTGTGCCCGCGGTTGCGCAGGATGCCGGCCGGTCCGCAGGAGAGTCTGGCGATATGGTCGATTCCTTACCGGGAATAGCTCCCTTTTCAGTGTTCGTCGTCGTCGTGCTGGTGTTCGCCGTGGCGCTCGTCTTCATGGGCGTCAAGACGGTGCCGCAGGGCTTCGAGTTCACCGTCGAGCGTTTCGGGCGCTACACGCGGACACTGACGCCCGGGCTGCACCTGATCGTGCCCATCGTGGACCGCATCGGCCAGCGCCAGAATGTGATGGAGCAGGTGACCGACGTGCCGTCGCAGGAGATCATCACCCGCGACAATGCCATGGTGACTGTGGACGGCGTGGTGTTCTTCCAGATCCTGGACGCGGTGAAAGCGTCTTACGAAGTGCGCCGTCTCGAAATCTCGACCCTTAACCTGACGATGACCAACATCCGGACGGTGATGGGCTCGATGGACCTCGATGAGCTGCTGTCGCAACGCGACAAGATCAACGCCGAGCTGTTGAAGGTGGTGGACGAGGCGACCGCACCCTGGGGCGTGAAAATCACCCGCATCGAGATCAAGGACATCACCCCGCCCACGCAATTGGTGGATGCCATGGCGCGGCAGATGAAGGCCGAGCGGGAAAAGCGTGCGGTGGTCCTGGAGGCCGAGGGCGTCCGGCAGGCCGAAATCTTGAAGGCTGAAGGACAGAAGCAGGCCGCGATCCTGGAAGCGGAGGGCCGGCGGGAGGCTGCGTTCCGGGACGCCGAAGCGCGCGAACGCGAAGCCGAGGCCGAAGCCCGGGCCACCGAAATGGTCTCGAAGGCCATCGGGGAAGGCAATATCCAGGCGATCAACTACTTCGTCGCCCAGAAATACGTCAATGCGCTGGAAGGCATAGCCAGCGCCCCCAACCAGAAGATCGTGTTGATGCCGCTTGAGGCTTCGGGCGTTATCGGCGCCGTCGCAGGGCTGACGGAAATCGCCAGGGAGGCCTTCGGTTCCGACGGAGAGGCCGCGCCGCCCGCTGCCCGCCGGCGTCGGGGCTCGGTGCCGCCTTCCGGTTCCGGCGCCTGAGGCGGGGCTGATGGA
>MPNF01000377.1 GCA_002238885.1 Alphaproteobacteria bacterium bin95
AGGGCTTCGCTTATCAGCTCACCCCGGCCAGTGAGGAATTACCCCCACTTTTGGATATGGCGCCCCTTACCCGAGCGCCAGTGGGACTTGAACCCACCTGATCTGGGCGCTGCCCAGCACACACTATTGCCCCGTCCGACTTCTTCACTCCGTTCATCTCAGGCTTCGGATACCTCCTTCCCGTCGCGGCCCCGGCACGACTGCCGAGGCAAAGTGAAGACCTCCCAGGTCCCGGTGGCGGGCGTACATGCGTGCATGGGGTCTCAGACGCCGCGAAGCCCTCCCGCACCTCGCCATTTCACGGTGCGGTCGGTGTTGCCTTCGACGCACTTGACCGTCTCGGCACTTCGGATCACCTTGCTTTCGGCGCTCATTTTCCCTGCCCGCGTGCACCGCTGCCGACGCTTCACCGCCGGCCTCACGGTCGGCGATGCTCGGCTCGCGGAGAAACGTGGTTGGCTACTCCTTTCGTTTCGCGGGACTTTCACCCGCTACCCTTCCACCAGTTCGCCTGGCGCTCCAAGTAAAATAGGAATCTCCGTCAAGTCCGTAGGAATCCGCATAAGTGCTGCCATGCTGGCGCGCCGGCATCGAGGCCGAGGTGCTCAACCCCTCCATTCGCGATGCCATCTGGTTCGGACTCTACACCGGCATGCGCCGCGACGAAGTCCTGACGTTGCGCTGGGAGCGGGTCGACATGGACGCACTCACATTCCTAGTCGAGGAGACCAAGACCGGCGTCCCCCTGCAGCTACCCATCACGCGCCAACTCGCGGCCATTCTCCAACGTCGACGGGACGCAGCCGGCACCCTGCCGGACGGCATCCGTGAGTGGGTATTTCCTTCCCGGACCGGCGCGGCCGGACATGTTCAGGACCCCCTTCATCTCTATCCCAAGATCAGCAAGGCCGGTGGAGCCATGTTCTGGTTCCACGCCCTGCGCAATTTCTTCATCTCCGTAGCGGAGCGCGATCTTATGCTGCACCCCTCGCTGACCAAGCGGTTGGTCAACCATGCCCGTCCCAATGACGTCACTGAGGGCTACGCTGCCGACTGGACAATCGCCCAGCTCCGGGAGCCCGCGCAGAAGATTGCCGATCGGATCGAAGCCTTGATGAATCCGTCGGCGTCATCTGCAGATGTTGCTGCATAAGTCTGTCAACCAGCGCATCTCTCGAGAACCGAGACAGAATAGGCGCTCTGGTTGCCATCAGGAACATCGCGCGCCGTCCCGACCAGGTATTCGACTTCGGAAACACCAGCCTCTCGAAGCAAGAGATCGACGCGTTCTACCAAGAGGCCACAAGCGGGGATCATGATCATCTGATCCGAACCGCCATGCGCTGGTTCATCTGCGAATAGCGGCCGAACCGGCCTGCGCCGCCTTGTCGGCATAGGTCGCAGCGAAAATTGTCTCCGAAAGCCACTTCTTGAACGACGGATTGTCGCTGAACTGTTTGAAAAGCTGGGTGTGGTCCGACAGCAGTTCGATGACCGCGCGCTCCAGTGCCTTGTCGTGCTCGATGCGGGCGTTCTGCTTGTCAGAGTTCTGCATCGCGTTCTGGTAGGCCTTGTCGGCCGAGACCTTGGTAGGCAATTCCCCAGCGATTACCTTCCCGATCTTGTCAGCGTCCTTCCAGTCGATGTTGCCGAACATCTCGTTGAACGTCTTCAGGATGTTGCTCAGCAGATCGAGCTCCGGCTCCGGCTTGCGACCGCCGCCGCTGGCGGGGACGGGGTCGATTTCCGCATCGGCATCGGGCAACATGATCGACATCTTCGCCTGCGCCTCGACCCGATAGCTGTCCATGTCGATGGCTTCCAGGATGCCTTTCGACAGATCCCCCTCTTCTGGTGCCGGCAATTTCGGCGTGAGGAAACTCAGGAAAATCGAGAGCTTTTCCCACGCCGCGTTCGTATAGGGCAGGATCGCTGCGAGGAACCCATAGGTGCGCGTAAACGCCTTCGCCTTGCCCTTGAAGTCGACCTGTCCGTCTTCATCGAGGTCGGCCTTGTAGACCGCGACACACGCATCGAGGATCGGGTCAAGCTTGTCCCGGTCAGCGCCGCCGAGATACAGCGCCACGAGGTCTTCAACCTGCTCCCAGGAATAGACTTGATAGCCATCGAGCCGCGCCTCCAGATCGTGCAACTTGTTCGGGTCGGTCTCCTCGCTCAGGATCGTCGTGCGGTAATAATCCTCGAATGACGCCTTGATCTCATCCACGTCGTTCATGAAGTCCAGCACGAAGGTGTCGTGCTTTTGCGGGTGTGCGCGGTTCACGCGGGACACCGTCTGCACGGCCTTGATGCCGGAAAGCGTCTTGTCCACGTACATCGTGTGCAGCAGTGGCTCGTCGTAGCCAGTCTGGAACTTGTCGGCGACGATGAGGAACCGGTATGGGTCCTTCTGGATCGTTTCCTCGATCTTGTTGCTGGGAAAGCCGTTGAGCGACACCTCGGTCACCTTCTGCCCGCCATATTCATGCTCTCCCGAGAAGGCGACGATGGCCTGATACGGGCTCTTGCGCTCCTTCAGGTACTCCCCGAAGGCGTGGAAATACTGGATGGCGCGGTGAATTCCGCTGGTCACCACCATGGCGCGCGCCGCGCCGCCGATCTTGCGGTGAGCCATCACCTGGTCGTGGAAATGATCGACCATGATCTCTGCCTTCTTGCGGATGGCATGGTCGTGGGATTCGACATAGTGGCGGAGCTTCTTCTGCGCCCGCTTGGTGTCAAACTGCGGGTCGTCCTCGACTGTCTTCATGAGCCGGTAGTAGCTCTCGACCGGCGTGTAGTGCTTCAGCACGTCGAGGATGAAGCCTTCCTCGATCGCCTGCTTCATTGAGTAATTGTGGAATGGGACATGCCTGACCTTTCCGCCCTCGGGGACCGCTGTGCCGAAGATCTCCAGCGTCTTGTTCTTGGGCGTGGCGGTGAAGGCGAAATAGCTCGCGTTCGGCAGGACCTTCCGCGCCTCCATCAGGCGGTTGACGGTGTCCTCGACCGTTTCCTCCTCCTCCTCGCCGCCGTTGGCTGCGAGTGCAATGTTCATCTTTGCGGACGTCCGTCCGCCTTGGCTGGAATGCGCCTCGTCGATGATGATGGCGAAGGTTCGCCCGCGGTGCTCGTCCCCGATCTCGTCTAGGATGAACGGGAACTTTTGCACCGTGGTGATGATGATCTTCTTGCCCTGCTGCAGGAACGTCCGCAGCTGCTGCGAGCCTTCGGTAACCGCTCCGACGATGGAGGACACCTGCGCGAACTGCTTGATGGTTTCGCGGATCTGCTTGTCGAGCACACGGCGGTCGGTGACCACAATGACGGTGTCGAAGGTCGGCTTGCCGCCGGTCTCCAGCCCGATCAGCTGGTGGCCGAGCCAGGCAATCGAGTTGCTCTTGCCCGAACCCGCCGAGTGCTGGATGAGGTAGCGCCGCCCGGCGTCAGAGGCCTCGGCGTCGGCCAGCAGCTTGCGCACCACGTCGAGTTGGTGAAAGCGCGGGAAGACCTGCTTCGGCGGCTTCTTCTTGCCCCGCTCGTCCGTTTCCTCGACCACCTGCGCGTAATTTTCCAGGATGTCGGTGAGGTTCCGCTTGGTCAGAACCTGCTTCCACAGATAATCGGTCTTCAGACCATGGGGGTTCGGCGGGTTGCCCGCGCCGTCATTCCAGCCCTTGTTGAACGGCAGGAACCAGGACGCCTTGCCCTTCAGATGCGTGCACATCCGCACCTCGTGGTCGTCCACGGCGAAATGGACGACGCAGCGGCCGAACTGGAACAGCAGCTCCTTCGGGTCGCGTTCGCGCTTGTACTGCTCGATCGCGTCCTCGACGGTCTGCTTGGTTAGGCTGTTTTT
>MPNF01000378.1 GCA_002238885.1 Alphaproteobacteria bacterium bin95
TGTCGCCGCCGCGGCGGAAATTGCCGATGCCCCCGGTGGGCGCGATGCCGTAGGGGCTCGACCAGGTGCGGCCGAACAACTCCACCGTCCGGTCGAGCGTAGAGACATCCACCATGTAGCGCGGCACCAGAGAGCGCCACCGAAAGGCGTCCTCATTGCGCCGGAGCCCGTCCTCACCGTCCACGCCGCCCTCGATGTAGTCGTAAACCAGCTTCGGCACGCGCCTCTTCGCCAGCACGCGCAGATCGTCGAGGTTGACGCAATTGTCGATATTCACCCGGCCGTTCTCCCGGCATCGCCTGCGGTAGATCCAGCTGGCGCAGCACCCCCAAATGGGTTCGATCCTGTCGGCCGGCAACTGTCCGGCCCGAACGGCCCCTTCACTCTCGAGGTTGCGGTTGCAGACCGCAGCCGCCGCTTCGGGCTTCCGGCCGCGGCCGTCAGAGCCGGATGTTGCGTCCAGCGTCCTCCGGGTCCCCGTGCAGGAATTCCGGACCCAATTGATCGAGCGACGGACACCCGATCTGAGCCATCACCTTCTCGATCTCCTCGCGGACGATGGTGACGGCCTTGACCGCCCCGGCCGCGCCGCCGGCGACGGTGCCATAGAGCGTCGGCCGGCCGAGGAAGACGAACTTCGCCCCGCTCGCGAGCGCGATCAGGATGTCCGCGCCGCGCCGGACGCCGCCGTCCAGCATCAGCGCCATGCGGTCGCCCACCGCTGCGTCCAGCGCCGGCAGCACGTCCAGCGGGGACGGGGCCCGGTCGAGCTGGCGGGCGCCGTGGTTGGATACCATCAGCCCGTCCACCCCGGCCTCCGCCGCCCGGAGCGCATCGTCCGCGCGCATGACGCCCTTCAGGATCAGCGTGCGCGGCCAGAGCGCGCGGAAGCGCTCGATATCGGTCCAGGTAAGGTTGGCCGGGACCTGTTGGGCCATGAGTTCTCCGACCTGCAGCGCGGTAGCTCCCGCCGGCGCATAGGGCTTCCAGTTCTCAAGCATGGCGAAGCCGTGGCGCATGTAGTCCTTCAGCCAGAGCGGATGCCGGAGCGTATCCAGCTTCGTTCCGAGCGTGAGCCTGAGCGGGCGGGTGAAGCCGTTGCGCCGGTTGCGCTCGCGGTTGGAATGGACGGGAACATCGACCGTGACGACCAGGGCCGGAATCCCGAGGTCCGCCGCGCGCCGGATCATGTCTTCCGAAATCGACCGGTCCTTCGCCGTGTACATCTGGTACCAGCCATGCTCCGGCGCCTCGCGCGCCATGTCCTCCATCGAGGCGTTGGAAGCCCCGGACATGATGAAGGGGATATTGGCGTCGCGCGCGGCCCGCGCCAGCATCAGGTCGCCGCCGCGGCGGTAATTGCCTATGCCGCCGGTGGGCGCGATGCCGTAGGGGCTGGACCAGGTGCGGCCGAACAGCTCCACCGACTGGTCGATCTTCGAGACATCGACCATGTAGCGCGGCACGAGGGAGCGCCGCTGAAAGGCGTCCTCGTTGCGCCAGAGCCCGTCTTCGTCGTCCACGCCGCCCTCGATGAAGTCGTAAACCAGCTTCGGCACGCGCTTCTTCGCCATCGCGCGCAAATCGTCGAGGTTGATGCACTTGTCGATAGTCATCCGGCCACTCTCCCGACGGCGGCTACCGCCATTTCGTCCCGCGCAGTATTCCCAACCGCCTCCATCCTGTCAGCCGCAAACTTTCATGGGCCGCATGGACAGGCCGTCCGGCGGCCGCTACCGTTTTTCGCGTTGACCCCTTTGGCGGACCGCAGCGGCGCCCGCCCTCCAGGACACTCAAGGAACGGACGGAGTCCATGCAGCCCAGGATCGTTTTTGTGACCATGTTCCCCGATGCCGCGCTCGCCGCGCGGGAAATAGCCCCTTCCGGCTTCGAACTTTCCATCGTGCCGGCAGGCAGCGCCGAATATCTGGAGGCGATGCGGGACGCCGAATATCTCGTGGGCTTCGTGGACGGGCTCGTGGACGATGCGCTGTTCGAGGCGGGCCCGAACCTCAAGCTGATACAGCTTCTGAGCGCCGGCTACGACCAGGCCGACCTGGACTCGGCCAGGCGCGCCGGCGTGCCGCTCTGCAACAATGGCGGCGCCAATTCCACCGCCGTTTCCGAACATGCGATGCTGCTGGCGCTGGCGGCGTCGCGCCAGCTTGTGCGCCAGCACCGGACGGTGGCGGCGGGCAACTGGCGCGGCAACAGCACGCCGCGCCTGCACGAGCTGCGCGGCCGGACGCTCGGTATTGTCGGCCTCGGCACCATCGGCAAGAAGACCGCAAGGCTGGCGCTGGCCTTCGGCATGACCGTCATCTACTACGACATCGAGCGTCTGGCGGAGGACCGGGAGGACGCGCTCAATGTGCGCTTCCGCCTGCTGCGGGAGCTGCTCCGCGAGGCCGATATCGTCTCGCTGCATGTGCCGCTGAACGCCTCGACGCGCCACCTGATCGGCGCCGAGGAACTGGCGCTGATGAAGCCCTCCGCAACTCTCGTCAACACCTCGCGCGGGCCGGTCGTGGACGAGGCGGCGCTATGCGCCGCGCTGACGGACGGGACCATCGCCGCTGCCGGGCTGGACGTGTTCGACGAGGAGCCGCCGCCAGCGGACAACCCGCTTTTCAACATGGAGAACGTCACGCTCACCGCGCATCTCGCCGGCCCGACCTTCGAGAGCAATACCGCGCGGGTGCGCAACGCCTTCGACAACGTCCAGCGCGTCGCGCGCGGCTCCGACCCGCTCTGGGTCGTGCCGGAACTGACAGAAGAAGCGTAGCCCGGGTTCCTCAGGCGAACTCCTGGGAGGAGACCCGCCAGCCGGCCATCGCCTCCAGGTCGATTTCGACGCCGAGGCCCGGCCCGTCCGGCAGGCGGACTTGGCCGTCCTCCACCTCAAGCGCCTCTCCGATTACGGCTTCGCGGAGCGGGTTGGCGTTGACATCCATCTCCAGGAGGCCGTCACCGCCGACCGCCGCCAGGATATTGGCCGAGTGGAGCAGCCCCAGCCCGCCGGCCAGCCAGTGCGGGCAGTAGGTCCGCCCTCGGGCCAGCGCACGGCGCGCAATGGCGGTATTGTCGGAGACGCCGCCCCACTTGCCGACATCGGGCTGCATGATGTCCAGCCAGCCCAGCGCCCGGTCGATCAGGCTGTGGTCGGCCAGGTTTTCGCCGCCCGCAAGCGGCAGGCGCATGGCGGTCCTGAGCCGTTGCCAGTGCCCGTCAGGCATGTCGGCCCGCACCGGTTCTTCCAGCCAGCCGACGCCTGCATCCGCCAGCCATCCCGCAGCCTTCTCGGCCGTTTCAAGGTCCCATCTCTGGTTCGCATCCACGAACAGGCGCTCGCCGGCACCCATGTCGCGGCGGATCGCCTCGACATTGCCCCGGTCGGTTTCCTCCCCGAAACCGACCTTGAGCTTGAAGTTGCGGTGGCCCGCCTGCCGCGCCCGTCCGGCGGCTTCCGGCCCGTCGCCGGGATTGAGCCCGCTCGCATAGGCCGGGATGCGGTCCCGCGCGCCGGCGTCCAGCAGGCGACGCAGGGGCACGCCCCGGCGCCGCGCCGCCAGGTCCCAGAGCGCCTGGTCGGCTGCCGCAACGATTGCGGCGACAGGGCCGTATTCCGCCGACTGGATCGCAAGCACGCGCAACTGCCGCATCATGGCGGCGTACTGCGCCGGGATGTCGTCAACGGTCCTGCCCAGAAGCATGTCCGGCAGCAGCTGGCCGGCGAGACGCGCGCGGTATTCGGTCGTGATCGACGGGAAGTTCCCCCAGATATCGCCCCGGCCGACGGCCCCGTCGGCGTCCTCCAACCCAACCATTGCGATGACCCGCTCGGCGATCGCA
>MPNF01000379.1 GCA_002238885.1 Alphaproteobacteria bacterium bin95
CTCATCCCCGGCATTTCGATTTGTTGCGAGCTCGTGCCTGCTTTCCCGGTCGCCGGACGCATCTGCCAGCGGCCTTCTGTCGATTCGGCATAGTTCGGGGCGCTCCTCCCCCGACATATCGTTCTTTTTTGGTCCGGGAACGACTGCTCTCCCTTCTGCGCTTAAGCGCAAGTTCAAGCCGGGCTCGATCCCAGCAGCGCTAATGTGTCCGGAACGGCCGAGCCGGGAGCCGCACAGGAGTGCGGCGCGATGTTGAACGAGATCGCGGACTCATCGATCCTCGCTATCGAAGAGTTGAAGCGAAATGTCGATGCGGCCGCCCTGCACCGGGCGGTCGAAATGATGGACGGCGCCAGATCCATCCATGTCGTCGGATACCGCCCGGCTTCCTGGGTCGCCGCCGGCCTGTTCGACGGCCTGACCCAGCTCGGTCGCAGCTGCCACCGGATCGTCTCGCCCGCAGATTTGGCACTGCGGACCGTCTCGGCCCTGGGCGCTGACGACCTGCTGCTGACCATCTGTTTTTCGGACGATGACGATTCGGCTGTTCGGGTCGCGGCGGCGGCACAGGCGCGAAAGGTCCCGGTACTCGCTTTCGCGCACAGGATCGACCACCCCCTTGCAAGCGTTTCCAGCCTCTTCATGGCGATACCCGCCTCTCCTGAAAGCAAGTTCGAACCTTGGGCCGCCCGCATGATGTTCGCTCAAGCCCTGATTCTGGCACTGGAGAAGCGGCGGGCGGGGCAACAGCGGGGTGGGAGCGGGTGGTGACGCGCTTGCCGTCCTTCTCGATGGCGGCCTCTTGCAGACGGTCGAGATCGCGGATCAGGTCGTCCCATTCGACGATGACGCCGGCAGCGCGGCAACGGTCGGCCAGTTCCTTCTGGAGGACGAGGGCGAGGAAGGAGCAGAAGACATGGCGCGGATCGCCGCATCGCAGGGGTGATAGATCGGCCGGGTGCGCATCTGAACCTTCGCACGGCGGAACAGGTCCTCGACCGTGAGCAGCTCCTTGTCCCGGAGCACAGTATTGAGCGGCGTCATGCGGGCGTCGGTGCGCAGCACAAAGATGCCGTCGAAGTGTAGAAGCCAAGACTTGATCTGACATCGCTGCCCCATTGGCTTGGCGGGTGTCAGAGATGCGGCAGCTGTCGGCGGTCAAGCAGCAGGTAGCAGTTTCTCCCGTGCAAGGTGTGCGGTTTCAAGGAACGTCGCCATGCGTTCGACACTCGCACCTGGCCTTAGGCCGGCTGGTCGATCGCCAACGCCACCACTGTCTCCTCGATCTCCGGCGCCACCCGGTTCCTCAGGATCGGCTTCGAGCGGCTGATCTCCATCAGGGCCGCTTCCCCGCCTTTGTCGTAGAGCTCCTTGAAGCGGTAGAACCTGTCCCGGCTGCAGCCCATCATCTTGCAGGATTGGCTGACATTGCCGAGCTGCTTGGCCCGGTCCAGCAGGCCCTCCTTCGCTCGAATAATCTTCTGGTCCTTGGTCATCCTCAAGTTCCTTTTCGGCCGACCACGGGGCGGGGCATGCCCCGCCCCGTGGTCAGGAACCCGCCAGCTATTACCAATCTGCCAGATTAAGTCCCAGCCAATACACATTATTCCTGTTTTGCATTTGGTTTCTTGAAAAATGCATTTGGAACTTCAAATGCACACCATTACGGAAGTTCGGTGGGACGTGCAGACGCTAGCGCGTCCGCGTTACCGGATCGATTTGCCGGATGTGATCTTTCGGGAACCGTATCGGCAGGAAGGACAAGAACACCGACGACCTTGGGGAGCAAGCCGGTTCACTTCCGAATCGGTGATTGGGAACACGGGTACTCCGTAGCCGTTCAGCTTCGGCGTACAGAGAGGGGGCAGCATTTGTTTTCGAAGCCGGGCGGCCTCGTATTGCCGCGCCTGGCCGCGATTTCGCAGTGCTGGCGGTGCGCTTCTATAACCGCCCTGCTAGCCTGTGCCGCGGTGGCCATGCCGGGAGGAGTTGGCGCGCAGACGGCCCCGGCGAAGCCGACTGGATTCACGGTAGTCGATGGCTACAAGGAGATCGGCCTGCGTTGGACGGGCCCGAATGATGCGACAATTACCAAGTGGCAATACAAATACAAACTGAATACGGACACCTCCTACGGTGAATGGATGGATATGGAGGGGAGCGGCCCGAATACAAGACGCCATATCGTGACCGGTCTCGCAAACAACAAGTTCTACGATTTCACAATTCGAGCGGTTAATGACACTGGTAATAGCCGTCAATCATCAGAGATAACTGGCGAATCGTACGGCTTTTCTCCGAACAAACCGACAAGGTTGCAAGCCACCCCTGGCAGCGGAGAAATCACTCTGACATGGGACGAAGCAGATTATATCAGCATACAGATCTGGGACTACAGACAGAAAGAATCGGGCGGCTCATACGGGAACTGGGACTCCATACCCGGTTCCGGCGCCTACACGACAACTCATATCGTCGACGGTCTCGAAAACGGCACCGAGTACACGTTCCAGGTAAGATCATATAATTCCTTTGGATTCAGCCCTATTTCAAATGAAGTGTCGACCATACCAATGGTTACTGCCCCCGAAAAACCGACAGGATTTTCGATCGAGCCCGGGAACCGCAAGGCCACGCTGACCTGGGACGACCCGGACAACGACACGATCGTAAAATGGCAATACGCTTACAAGACTACAGCCGGTTACGGAGACTGGACCGACATCGCGGAAAGCGGCGCGACCACGGTGCGCCATGTCGTTTCCACGCTTGCAAACGACACCCTTTACACATTCAAGATTCGCGCCGTCAACAATGCCGGCGGTGGCGTGGAATCGGATGAAGTTTCGACGACTCCGACGGCAAGGGCTCCGGACAAGCCGACGGGCCTCGTCGTGCTGACGGGCGACGGACAGATTACCCTGTCGTGGACGGACCCTTCCGACGCCTCGATCCGGAAGTGGCAATACGCCTACAAGACCTCCGGAGATTACGGAAGCTGGACCGATATTCCCGGCAGCGGCGCAACTACCACCAGTCATACGGTCGGTAGCCTGACCAACGGAACGACCTATACGATCAGGATAAGGGCGGTGAACGATGTCGGCGACGGCCCGGAGTCCGACGAGGCTTCCGCGACGCCGCTTTCCGTTCCGGCGAAGCCGGCAGGCTTGGCCGTCACTGCGGGGGATGCGCAGGTCGTCCTCGACTGGGACGACCCGATGAACGCCTCGATCGCCGGGTGGCAGTATTCTTGGAAAACCACAGGCGACTACGGTGACTGGATCGATATTTCCGGCAGCGGCGCCCAAACTACGGAACATACCGTTACGGGCCTCACCAACGATGTGGAGCATGTATTCAGGATCAGGGCTGTCAACGACAGCGGCAATGGAGCGGAGTCCGAAGGCGTCGCCGCCACACCCATACCGGTCCCGGCGAAGCCTGCCGGCTTCCGGATCGAAGCAGGCAATACGCAGGCAAGGCTGCTCTGGACCGACCCCGGCAACAGCAGCATCGCCGGCTGGCAATACAGCCTGAAGACGACTGGGGATTACGGCGCCTGGACGGACATCCCCGGCAGCGGCGCCACGACAGTCCGCTACACCGTGACCGGCCTGACCAACGGCACGGCCTATACTTTCAGGATTCACGCAGTCAACGGAAGCGGCGCCGGGCTGCAGTCCGACGAGGCGTCCGCTACGCCTCAATTTGCGGCGCCGGCCAAGCCAACGGGCTTCGGGGCCGAGGCCGGCAACGGCCAAGTCGTGCTGACATGGAACGACCCAGACGATTCCAGCATCGAGGACTGGCAATACAACTACAAGACGCCGGGCGGCGA
>MPNF01000380.1 GCA_002238885.1 Alphaproteobacteria bacterium bin95
GGCTCCGAGATGCTTGAAGCGACCATGTCCTACCGCTCGCGCTGGTTCGAATATCTCTGCTACCGCCCGCTGCTGAAGCGCTTCTGGGACGATGACCCGAACATGCGCCATGAGGCGGCGCCGAAGCCCCGGCTGACGGACGCCTCTTACAAGCCCGACTATCTCTCCGACGACATCACCATCGAGGAGCGGCTGGAGATGGTGGCGGCGAAGGACTTTGTCACCACCGAGGCGGAGCCGCTGTTCGACGCGGCCGACGTGCTGCGCTTCGGGCGCGACCTCTTTGTGCAGCACGGTTTTACGACCAACCTGACCGGCATCGAATGGCTGCGGCGGCACTTCCCGGACCACCGGGTTCATGCGCTCAACTTTCCGGGCGATCCCTATCCGATCCATATCGACGCGAGCTTCACGCCGCTCCGTCCGGGCCTCGTTCTCAACAATCCGGAACGCCGCCTGCCGGACGAACAGCGCGAGATATTCAGCCGCAATGGGTGGGAGGTCGTCGATGCCGCCCGCCCGGCGCATAACAGCCCGCCGGCGCTCTGCTATTCGAGTGTGTGGCTGTCGATGAACGTGCTGGTGCTCGATCCGAAGACGGTGTGCGTGGAAGCGAGCGAGGTCCACCAGATGGACCAGATCGACAGGCTGGGCTTCGACGTGGTCCCGGTGCCGTTCCGCGACGCCTACGCCTTCGGCGGCGGCCTTCACTGCGCGACGGCGGATGTGCGCCGCCAAGGCAATTGCGAAGACTATTTCCCGCAAAACTGACGCATCGGTGCGGGACAGCCGGAAGGGATTCGGTTCTGGCCGGCTCGCCGCTTCCGGGCTGGACCTCCGGGCGGTTGACGGGCCATGCTTTGTGAGGCCCGAAAGCGAAAAAGGAACCGCTCCCCATGCCGATCATTGCTGCCGAGAAACTGGAAGACACCATCCGCCGCCTGCTGGCCGCCTGTGGCACGCCCGGAGACGAGGCGGAAACTGTCGCGCGCCATGTGGTGGACGCCAACCTCTGCGGCCATGACAGCCACGGCGCGATCCAGATTCCGATCTACATCGACAGGGTGGAAAAGGGCCATATCGTTCCCGGCGCGCCCTTCGAGATCGTCCGGGAAAGCCCGACGACGACGGTGATCGATGGCCATTGGGGCTTCGGCTACGCGATCGCCGAGCGCGCGCTCAAGCTGACGATGGAGAAGGCGGAGGCGCAGAACGTCGCCGCCTGCACGATCTTCCGGCAAAGCCATGTCGGCCGCCTCGGCGCCTATCCGACCATGGCCGCGAAGGCCGGCTTCATTGCCATGATGACCGCCGATTCCGGCCGCTCGGCCAAGAGCGTGGCGCCGTTCGGCGGCGCCGAGGCGCGGCTCGGCACGAACCCGATAGCCATGGCGGTGCCGTCCGCGCGCGGCGAGCCGGTCCTGATCGACATGGCTACCTCTGCGGTGGCGGCCGGCAAGATCAAGCTCGCGCAGGCGCGCGGCAAACCGATTCCGGAAGGCTGGATCGTGCGCTCGGACGGCGGGGCCTCCACCGATCCCAACGATTTCGGCAACGGCGCGGTGCTCCTGCCGCTCGGCGGCAGCGAGGGCCACAAGGGCTACGGCCTATCCGCGATGGTCGAGATCCTTTCGGGTCTGCTGACCGGGCTGGGTTTCGGTGTCGAGCCGACGGGGCGGCACAATGACGGCTGCTTCCTCGCGCTTTTCAAGGCCGCCGCCTTCCGCGACCCGGATGAGTTCGGGCGCGAGGTGGACGAATTCGTCGACTATCTGAAGGACACGCGCGCCGCCGCCGGCGTCGAGGAAGTGCTCGCTCCCGGCGAGATCGAACGGCGCAACGCCCAGGCGCGCCGGGAGAGCGGCATCGACATCGAGGACGCCACCTGGAACCAGTTCAGGGCACTCGGCGAGAAATACGGCGTCCCCGTCGGCTGAGGCCGCCTACTCCCACTCGATGGTGCCGGGCGGCTTCGAGGTCACGTCGTAAACGACGCGGTTGATCCCCGGCACTTCGTTGACGATCCGGGCCGCGACGCGTCCCAGGAACGCGGCGTCGAAAGGGTAGAAATCCGCTGTCATTCCGTCGGCGGACGTGACGGCGCGCAAGGCGCAGGCCTGCTCATAAGTGCGGTCGTCGCCCATTACGCCCACCGTGCGCACCGGCAGCAGCACCGCAAACGCCTGCCAGATGTCGTCGTAAAGCCCCGCCTTCCGGATCTCCTCCAGGAAGATTGCGTCGGCCCGCCGCAGCGCCCCCAGCTTGTCGGGGTCCACCGCGCCGGGCATCCGTATCGCCAGGCCCGGACCCGGAAAGGGATGGCGCCCGACGAACCGGTCCGGAAGGCCGAGTTCCACGCCAAGCGCGCGTACCTCGTCCTTGAAGAGCATCCTGAGCGGTTCGACGAGCCTGAGCCCCATGCGCTCGGGCAGGCCGCCGACATTGTGGTGCGACTTGATCGTTACCGAAGGCCCGCCGTCGAAAGCGACCGACTCGATAACGTCCGGATAGAGCGTACCCTGGGCGAGGAAATCCGCTCCGCCGAGCTGTGCGGCCTCCCCCTCGAACACCTCGACAAAGGCGGCGCCGATGATCTTGCGCTTCTTCTCCGGGTCTTCGACTCCTGCCAGCCGTTCGAGAAAGAGGGAGCGCGCATCGGAATGCACGAGCGGGATGTTGAAATGGCCGCGGAACAGGCCCACCACCTCGTCCGCCTCGCCGGCGCGCATCAGGCCCGTGTCCACGAAAATGCAGGTGAGCCGGTCTCCTACCGCCTCATGCAGCAGCCGGGCGGCGACGGTGCTGTCCACGCCGCCCGAAAGCCCGCAAATGACGCGCCCGCCGTCGACTTCCGCCCTGATCCGGGCCACCGCGGTTTCCCGGAAGGCTGCCATCGACCAGTCGCCTTTCGCGCCGGCGACGCGTAGCACGAAGTTGCGGATCAGCCCGGCGCCGTCCGGGGTGTGCACGACTTCCGGGTGGAATTGCACGCCATAGAACCCGCGGCCCTCGTCAGCGATGGCGGCGTAGGGCGCAGCCGCGCTGCGGGCCACCACCGTGAATCCCTCCGGCAGCGACTCCACGCGGTCGCCGTGGCTCATCCAGACCGGGTAGCGCCCGCCCGGCTCCCACAAGCCCTCGAAGAGTGCGCACGCCGCCACTGTCTCGACGGTCGCGCGGCCGAATTCCCGGTGATCGGCCGCCAGGACACGGGCGCCCATCTGCGCCGCCATGAGCTGCTGGCCGTAGCAGATGCCGAGCACCGGCGCGCCGGCCTCGAACAGCGCCGGGTCGGCCGTCGGGGCCGACGACGACAACACCGAGGCCGGCCCGCCGGAAAGCACGACTGCTACCGGTGCGAAGTCCGCGACAAAGGCCGCGTCCACCTTGTTGAACGGATGAACCTCGGAATAGACGCCCGCTTCCCGAATCCTGCGGGCGATAAGCTGTGTGACCTGACTGCCGAAATCGACGATCAGGACGCGTTCGTTCACCGCCGGTCCTCCAGACGCGCGGACACGGTGCGGGTCAGCAGCTTGATCTCGGTGCGCAGGTCCTCGATCAGCTCGCTGCGTCCCGCCCGCAGCTCCTCGCGCATCTGCAAGAGCGCTGAATCAAGACTGGCGATATGCCGGCGGGTTGTTTCGTCGAGGCCGCCGCGCTGCCCGCTTTCGAGCAGCCGGCGCAGCAGCGTCTGGGTCTCGATCTGCTCCTCGGCGAGCCGGGCATGGGCGGCCTGGCTGGTGCTCAACTGTTCGGCGAGCCCGCCCAACGTCTCCGACAATGCCTCCAGGTTGCGGTTCACCGAATGGCGGCCCTCTTCGGCCCGGCCGAC
>MPNF01000381.1 GCA_002238885.1 Alphaproteobacteria bacterium bin95
TCTCCGGCGTGAACTCGAACGGCTCCCGGTTCTCCGGGTCGGGCAGATAGTCCGCCTGCACCGACATCGCGCCGCGCAACGCGCTGGCGTCGCGCACGATGGCGAGGCCGCTGTCATACGGCACGTTGAGCCATTTGTGCGCATCGGCCGCCCAGGAGTCGGCGCGCTCGATGCCCTGCACCAGCGCCGCGAACTCCGGGGATATCCTTGCCCAGAGGCCGAAGGCGCCGTCCACATGGACCCGGACGTCATCGGCGCGCACCGCCTCGCATATCGCGCCCACCGGATCGAACGCGCCGGTGTTCACATTCCCCGCTTGCGTGCAGACGATAGCCGGACCGTCGAGGTCGGGCAGCGCATCCACGCGCATGCGGCCCTGACCGTCCGCCGGCACCCGGACCACCCGGTCCCGCCCGAGCCCGAGCATGCCCAGCGCCTTGAACAGCGTGGCGTGCGCCTCTTCTCCCACCACGACGGTGATTTCGGGAGCCGCATGGAGCCCGTCCCGGTCCACGTCATGGCCGTGCGCGAGCAGGACGGCGCGGCGGTCGGCGGCGAGCGCGGCGAAGTTCGCCATCGTCGCGCCGGTGACGAACGCGGTCCCCGCATCCGCCGGCAGGTCGAGCGCCTCCAGCACCCACCGCGCTGCGACCCGCTCGACCGCGGCGCCGACCGGCGAGCTCACTTCGCTGAAGGCGTTCTGGTCCCACGCGGCCGCGAGCCAGTTCGCGGCCAGCGGCGCCGGCAGGACGCCCCCGGTCACGAAGCCGAAATAGCGCGGGCCCGCGCTCGCGACAGTGCCCTGCTCCCCGACCTCGTCGAGGCGGGACAGAATCGCGGACGCTGGCAGCCCCTCCTCCGGCAGCGCCCCGCCCAGCGCCGCCGCCAGCTCGCCCGCCCCGCGCGCCGCAACCACCGGGCGTTCGGGAAGCGAGTCCAGAAACCGCGCCGCGCGCCGGACCGTCTCGTCCAGCAACTCCCGCATGCCGTTCATGCTGCATCCGCTCCCGGTGCAGGTGGAATCGTGAGCCCTTGTCTGCCCGAGACAGCCCCGCAAAACCGGAGCGGCCGCCAGCACAAGGTGGCCCGACCATCATATCCGCCCGCCGGCCACCGCGGTAGGTTCCATGCACGAGCGGGTGAAGTGCCTCAGGAGCGTCATGCTGTTTTTCTTCTCCTCGGCCGAAGCTCGACGGAGCGCTACCCGCTTAGCAACGTCAGCGCGCCGACCAGGATGGTGGCGAGCATGAACCCGAAGGCTTTCTGGAAGTGGAAAAAATGCCCAAGCCAAGGTCGGCCGTGTTCCACTTTCCGGAAACGCCTGTTCGTTTCGATGAGCGGTAGCGCGTTCTCAAGGCTGTACCATAGTCCTGTCCAGCGTCGGACCGACGAATCTTTGCTGTACTGCGCGAGCACTCCTCCAAGCGCGACAATCCCAATGAACCAATAGACTGCTACGAACGGATATACCCCATAGCCGACAAAGTATCGTTCCAACGTGAGCAACATATGGCGGACATCGCTCATCGGTCTATCGTGCTCGCGCTTGTGTTCAAATTTCGCGTACCGGATCGCTTTCGCCTTGTCGGTCGCCCCAGCGGCTTCCAGGACTTGAGCTAGTTGCATATAGGGCTGCGGATCGTAATTTTTGCCGTGATCGCGTTGCGCCTCGATCCAGTCAATCAGCCAGTCCGCCGGCTCGTCGCCCATGCTGGTGCCGCCCGACTTGTCCAATCCTTCGAGCCGTTCGAACTCGAATCCCGTCAGGTCCGTTGGTAGGAACTCGTCTCGTTCGGACAGGCGCCAGTCCTCTCCCCGCGCTTGCAGCGCATTGGTCTTCACATTGCGCAGGACCAAGGACGCACCGCCTTGCCAAACAGGGGAGGCCTTCTGCCACCCCGAAGAAAGTAAAAGCTCGCCACCTATGACCGACCCCGTCAAATCGAATTCTCCGCGAAACGTGCTTCCGGCCAGTTGAACGACGCCCGCGATCTTGGCACGTATCAGGTCGATTGTCATAAGTGTGCCGCGCCGTAAGAACAGGTTGCCTCCGATCTCCGCGCCCTGTACATTGAGGGTTCCATTGATGGTCGCGTCATCTACCGTCGCCGCTCCGACAATTTTAGTTCTCTGCAGGTCGATATCCACGAATGTGCCGCCACGCAGAAACAGGCTACCTCCGATCTCCATGCGGTCCGCATTCAGCTTTCCGGTGACGGTGGAGTCAGCTAACGATGCAGTGCTGGCGACTTTGGCGTCGAGAAGATCGATGTCCGCGAATGTGCCGCCACGCAGAAACAGGCTACCTCCGATCTCCATGCGGTCCGCATTCAGCCTTCCGGTGACGGTGGAACCACTTAATGATACACTGCTGGCGATTTTGGCGTGGAGAAGTTCGATATCGGAGAACGTGCCGTCACGCAGAAATAGGCTACTTCCAACCCTGATGCGGCTCGCATCCAGCTTTCCGGTGACGGTGGAGTCAGCTAACGATGCAGTGCTGGCGACTTTGGCGTCGAGAAGATCGATGTCCGCGAATGTGCTGCCGATTAGATCCAGACTGCCCCCAACTTCCATGTATCTTGCATCCAGGGTGCCAGTGACGGTAGTACCTCTTGCCTCAGTATTGTTAGCAACTCTCGAAGCGATCAGGTCGATATCCGAGAATGTACCGTGACGCAAGAAAAGGCTGCCTTCGACTTCCAGGCGGTCCGCGTCGAGCTTTCCGATTACGCTGGAGCCGTGTAAGCTCAGCGTGCGCGTGAACTTGGCTTCCAAAAGGCTGATGTTCCCATCGATCTTGCCTTTGTGAAACCAAACGCTCGGAGCAATCGCATGGTCGTCCAGATAGATGTCGCCGCGAATCAGTGCGCACTCGATACCCACTTGCGGATGTCTGGGTGCGGAGACCCAGGGCTCGTGACTCAGGATGAGTTCCAGGAATTCCGGCCGGAGCTTCCGATAGGCGGGCACGGCTTCGCCCTTCTCCTCGATAACCGCAGGCTCGCACTCTTCTCCAGCACCGTTCCCGCCCGGGGCCTCCCGCATGTCGGCCCACTTCCCCAGGCAGATGCGCTCGTTCCAGGCCCACTCTTCGGCTTTCCGGAAGGACTTCGCGTCCCGGTCGTTCCAAAAGTCCGATGGCAGCGGGACAGTGCATTTTTCTTGGTGGGGCAGTATCCGGGTCGGCGGGTCGGCCGCTTCCGTTAACGAAGCTGCACACGCCAACGACAACGCTGCCACTGTCGCCGCGCAGATATTCCACATATCCAACCCTCCGAAGCCGCCCGACTGCTCAATCGGACTGAGCCCAGTATCGGTTGCGATGCGCCGAGGAGCGCATTCGCCGACCAAGAATCAATATTCTCTTTATATAACATTCAGAGAAGATATGTTCCATTATGTATCAATTCGGACTACAGGCCTGGATTTTGACGACCCTTCGGAGGCTCCGCGCTGCCGGCGGGGATGCAACCGGAAGCGCCGGTTGCGCATGGTCGCAGGTCGCTTCCCACCCGCGCAGCGGGTGCGGCCCGCAGAGCTCAGGAAGCGGCGAACTCCAGGCTCACCCTGAGGCCGGGTGGGCTCCCGCCGGGCGCGGCATCGGCCAGCACCAGGCGGGCGTTGTGCCGGCGGGCGGCGGCGGCGGCGAGCGCCAGGCCGAGCCCGTTGCCGGGCAGGTGGCGGCTCGGGTCGAGGCGCACGAAGCGTTCAAGCACGCGCTCCCGGTCTTCCGGCGCGATACCGGGGCCGCTGTCGGCCACGGCCACGCCGGATGGGCCGACGGTCACCGAGACCT
>MPNF01000382.1 GCA_002238885.1 Alphaproteobacteria bacterium bin95
CGAGCGCATGGATGCCGGCGCCCGCGCTCTCGGCCTTGGGCCGGCCGATGCGCTCATTGCCGTGGATCACCTGGCGCTGGAGGTTGGATACATCCACATCGTCGTCGTCGATGATGCCGAGCGTGCCAACGCCGGCAGCGGCGAGATAGAGCAGCAGCGGCGCGCCGAGGCCGCCTGCGCCCACCGCCAGCACGCGCGAGGCCAGCAGCTTCTGCTGCCCGGCGCCGCCCACTTCCGGCAGGATCAGGTGGCGGGCATAGCGGTCGAGCTGCGCGTCGGTCAGCATTAGAACCGGCCGATGCTGTAGGGGACCATATCGATGGCCGGCGGGCGCCCGGCCACGAGGTCCGCGATGTGCCGGCCGCTGATCGGCCCGGCCGTCAGCCCCAGATGCCCGTGGCCGAAGCCGTACCAGACATTGCCGTGCAGCACCGACGCGCCGAGCACCGGCAGCGAGTCCGGCGTGGCGGGCCGGTTGCCCATCCAGGGGGAGCCGTCTTCCGCGCGGATGTCGCGGAACGCCTTCCTGGCATGGGCCCTCAGCGGCTCGATGCGGTTCCAGTTGGGCGGCGCGTCGAGGCCGGCAAACTCGGCCGTGCCGGCGAGCCGGAGGCCCATCTGCATGGGCGTCGCCATGAACTTGCGGTCGTAGAAGGAGACCGGGTGGCGTGTCTCCACGCAGGGGTCAGGGAGGGTGAGATGGTAGCCGCGCTCGGATTCGAGCACCGCCTTCTCGCCGAGCATTTCGGCGAGGCCCGCCGACCAGGCCCCTGCTGTGACGACGAAGCCGTCCGCCGCCAGCCGGCCCTTCGAGGTGCGGACCGCCGCCGGCCGGTTGTCGGCAAAGTCGAAGCCGGCGACATGCGCCGCCAATATGCGCCCGCCCCCGCGAGAGAAGGCTTCCGCGAGGCCGCCGGAGAGTGCGCCGGGATCGATCGTATGGGCGCCCTTGGGGAAGAAGGTTGCATGCGGGAAGATCGGCGCCAGCCCCGGTTCGAGCTGGCGAAGCTCGTCGCCGGACAGCTCCTCGACCTCGAAGCCCCGCTGCCGCTGGCCCTCCCGGTCGCCTGCCGCGGCCCGGAAGGACCGCGCGCTCTCATAGACGGTGAGCGTCCCGTTCTCCCGGATGAGGCCGGCCGTGCCGGCCTCGGCGGCGAGGTCCTTGTGGGCGTCGAGGGCCAGGCGGTGGAGAGCGGCCATGGCATCCATCTGCCGGCGCATCGGTTCGGGCCGGCCTGCGCGCACGAAGCGGATGAGCCAGGGGAGGAACTCCGGCAGGTGGCGCCAGCGGATGAAGAGCGGCCCCGCCGGGTCCAGCAGCCAGCGGGGCGCCTTGAACATGAGGCCGGGGCCCGTCTGCGGCAGGCAGGAGTGGGAGCTGATCGCGCCGGCATTGCCGAATGAGGTCATGGTGCCGGGCGGCTCGGGGTCGATCAGCGTGACCTCATGCCCGTCCCGGCGCAGGTAGCAGGCCGTCGCCGTGCCGACGATTCCGGCCCCGATGACGGCGATATGGCGGGTTTCGCTCATGGCCCGGCATATAGCACGGAGCCGCCCGGCACGGCAGGCAGTTTGGCCCGAAGCGAAAACGCATTAGTGTCTGCGCCGGATTTGGGGAGGCGGAGTGCCATGAGCGGGCCGTTGTCGGGATTTCGGGTCGTCGATCTCACCAATGTGATCTCGGGGCCGATGGCGACGCAGATACTCGGGGACCAGGGCGCCGATGTCATCAAGGTCGAGGCGCGGGGCGGCGACCTCACGCGCGGCGGCGGCAACCGGCAGGGCGGCCTGTCGGCGGCGTTCCTCAACAACAACCGCAACAAGCGCTCCGTCGTCCTCGACCTCAAGACGGCCGAGGGCGTCGAACTGCTGAAGCGGCTTGCGGCGACGGCGGACGTGTTCATCCAGAACTTCAGGCCCGGCGTGGTGGAACGGCTCGGCGTCGGCGAGGCGGACATCCGCGCCGTCAAGTCGGACATCGTCTATGTCTCGATCAGCGGCTTCGGCGAGAAGGGTCCGTTCGCCTCCAAACCCACCTACGACCCCATCGTGCAGGCGATTTCGGGCCTCACCACCGTGCAGGCGGGCTCCGACGAGGAACGGCCCAGGCTCGTGCGCACCATCCTGCCGGACAAGGTGACGGCGCTTACCGCCGCCCAGGCGGTAACGGCCGCGCTGCTGCACCGGGCGGCGACCGGCGAGGGCCAGCATGTCCGCGTCTCCATGCTCGATTCCGTCGTCGGCTTCCTGTGGAACTCCGACATGGGCTCGCAGACCTTCGTGGATGCGCCGACCTCGATCCAGCGCGCGGCGAGCTTCATCGACCTCATCTACGAGACCGCCGACGGCTTCATGAGCGTCTCGCTGATGACCGACCGGCAATGGCTGGGCTTCTGCGAGGTCTCCGGGCGTGAGGACCTGGCGAGCGACCCGCGCTTCGCCACCGGGGCGCTGCGCGACGAGAATATCGATGCGCGCCTGGAGCAGGTGCAGGCGGAGCTGCGCAAGCGCACCACGGCGGAGTGGACGGCCGCGTTCGACGCCGCAAGCGTGCCCTCCGCGCCCGTGCTGACGCGGAGCGAGATGGTCCGGCACCCGCAGGTCGCGGCCAACGGCACGCTGGTGGAATACGACCACCCGCTCGCGGGGCGGCTCCGGCAGGCGCGGCCCGCCATCCGCTTCGAGGGCTCGCCCTCGAGCATCAGGCGCGGCGGGTCTCCGCTCGGCGCGGACACACGCGAGGTGCTGGCTGAAATCGGCCTTGGCGAGGAAGAGATCGAAGCGGCGCTGGCCAGCGCCGCGGCGGTCGCGGAAGAGCCCGTCCGGGCCGGGCCGCCCGCCGCCTCGAAGGCGGCGGAATGAGGCCGGCTAGAGCGGAATCCAATCGAATTGAGCCGCAACTGGAACCGAACCCAAAACTGTCACCCCGGATCTCCGCTCCGCTCCGTCCGGGGTGACAATTGAGGCTGCGCGTTCGACTTCGTTTCAACTCGACCGGACCGTGCTCTAGCCGTCGACCACGGCCGTGGCTGCGATCTCGACCAGGAACTCCGGCTTGACCAGGCCGGCCTGAATGCAGGCACGCGCGGGCGGGTTGTTCGGGAAATAGGTCGCGTAAACCTCGTTCATGGCCCCGTAGTCTGCGAGGTCCTTCAGGAAGATCATGTTGTACACGATGTCCTCCAGCGAGCCTCCGGCCTCCTCGAGAATCTCCCTGATGTTCTCCATGACCTGCCGGGTCTGCGCGCCGGCGTCTCCCTCGCCGACCAGGTTCCCGGACGCATCCAGCGCCAGCATGCCGGCGGTGCAGACGAACCCGCCGGACTTGTATCCGGGCGAGTAGGGCGCCAGCGGGGGCGGCGAGCCCTTGGGCAATACAGGTTGACCGGCCATCTTGAGGTACCTCCCCTCGGTTGCGAATCCCGTTCGGTTCGGTGCCGGCGGGCACCGAACCCGGGGCCAGAGTATCATGCGGCCCGGAACGAGCGCGCAAGGAAGCATCGGCTCAACCGTGAAACCGGATCGCCTTGCAGCGGCGGTTGGGGTGGACATGTCTCGGGATCGGGCATAGCTATCGCCAGCTGCATCCGATCCCGTCGAAAGGCGCTGTGAATGTCCGTTCCGGTGATCGATATCGGCCCGTTCCTGCAGGGCGGGGACAAGGACAAGCGCAGGATTGCCCGTGAAATCGCCGCTGCCTGCGAGGAGTCCGGCTTCTTCTGCATCACCGGCCACGGGATATCCGCCGACCTCATCGCCCGCACCCGGCAGGCGGCGGCTGATTTCTTC
>MPNF01000383.1 GCA_002238885.1 Alphaproteobacteria bacterium bin95
GCAAGGCAGCGTTCGCGCGCAAGGGGCAGAAGGTGAGGGTCGTCAACACCCATGGCGAGCAGGTCGTGGACACCTGGGCCTTCGCGCGGCACGACCTGCGCGAGTTCATGTCGATGGAGCACACCCGCGCGACGTTGACGAAAATGCGCCCCGAAGTCGGCGACGCGTTCTACAGCAACCGCCGCCGGCCGATCCTCACACTCGTCGAGGACACCTCGCCCGGCGTCCACGACACGCTGATGGCGGCCTGCGACGACTACCGCTACGGCCTGCTGGGCTGCACCGAATATCACGACAATTGCACCGACAATCTGGCGGCCGGCCTCTACGAGCTTGGCCTGACGCCGCCGGAGACGCCCTCCCCGCTCAACCTTTTCATGAACATCCCCTGGGACGAAGGCGGCGCCCTCGCCTTCGCCGCGCCTGTCACGAAACCGGGTGACTTTGTACTCTTCGAGGCCAATCTCGATGTCGTGGTCGCCTTCTCCGCCTGCCCGCAGGACATCCTGCCGATCAACGGCGTGGGGCGTGAGCCGACCGAGGCCCATTTCGAGATTCTGGACTGATCGCCCTCAGTCCAGCTGCAGCACCATCGCCTTGAGATAAGCCGACTCCGGCAGCATGGGATGCACCGGATGGTCGGGCGCGGCCCCCGCCATCCGCAGCACGCGGCCCGTGCGGCCCGCCTGCCCGAGGCCGCGCGCGACCTCCAGCGCAAAGGCCTCTGCGGTGACATTGTGTGAGCAGGAGGCCGCCAGCAGGAAACCGCCCGGCGCCACCAGCCCCGCGGCGAGGCGAGCGAGCTTGCGGTAGCCGCGCAGTCCGGCGCCCAAATCCTTGCGCGAGCGCACGAAGGCCGGCGGGTCGGCGATCACGAGGTCGAAGCGTTCGGGGGTCGCCGCCTCCAGGAAGGCGAAGACATCCGCCCGCTCGGTCCGAACCCGTTCGCCGACGCCGTTCAGCCCGGCAGCGCTGGCGGCAAGCTCCAGCGCGGGCCGGGAGCGGTCCACCAGCACGGCCTCGCGCGCGCCGGCGAGCGCCGCCCTGATGCCGAATCCGCCGAGATAGGCGTAGAGGTCCAGCACCCGCGCGCCCTCCGCGAGGCTCGCTGCGAAAGCGCGGTTGTCGCGCTGGTCGTAGAACCAGCCGGTCTTCTGCCCGCCGAGCGGGTCGCAGAGGAAACGGCAGCCACCCTCGGCCAGGTCGATCGGTCCGGAAACTTCGCCGAACACAAGCCGGTTCTCCGTCTCCAGCCCCTCCAGGCCGCGCTGGGCGCTGTCGTTGCGGAAGACCAGCGCCTCCGGTTGCAGCGTCTCGCGTATGGCTTCGACCAGCGGCGCTTCCAGCCGCGCCATGCCCGCGCTGTTGAGCTGCGCCACCGCCACGCTGCCGAAAAGATCGACGATCAGACCCGGCAGCCCGTCCGCCTCCGCATGCGCGACCCGGCACCAGGGCGCGACACCGAGCCGCTTCCTTAGCGCCAGCGCCGCCTTCAGCCGCCCCGCCAGCCAGCCAGCGTCAATCTCACGCCCGGGATCGGTATCGAGCCGGCGGACGGCCGCGAGCGCGCGCGGGTTGAACATCGCCGCGCCGAGCGCCTGCCCATCGGCGCTCTCCAGCTGCACGAGCGTTCCCGGCGGCAGGGCGCGCGCCTCGGCCGACATCGCGATCTCGTTAGCATAGGCCCAAGGATGCCCTGCGCGGAGGCGCTTCTGCCGGCCCGGCAGGAGCCGGACGACAGGTCGCGGTTCCATAAGCCGCGAGACTCCCATATCCCCGCTTGCCGGACCAGACGCTTTGGGGAATGTTCCCGCACGATGCTGACCGCCCGCACCGTTCCCGACCTTCGCCGCTTCGTGCGCGCCTGGCGCCGGGCCGGCTGCAGCATCGGCGTTGTGCCCACCATGGGCGCGCTCCATGCGGGCCATCTGAGCCTCGCCGCCGCAAGCCGGGAGCGCGCCGACCGCAGCATCGTCACGCTGTTCGTCAACCCGAAGCAGTTCAACGACGCGGCAGACCTTGCCCGCTATCCCCGCACGGAGGAAAGCGACCGCGAGAAGCTTGCCCCCTACGGCATCGACCTCCTGTTCGCGCCGCCGCCGGAGGTCGTGTATCCGGCCGGGTTCGCCACCAATGTGTCCGTCTCCAGCGTCACCGACGGGCTTTGCGGCGCGGACCGGCCGGGGCATTTCGACGGCGTGGCGACCGTCGTCTCCAAGCTGCTGATCCAGACCGGGGCGGACTTTGCCTTCTTCGGCGAGAAGGACTACCAGCAGCTCGCCACCATCCGCCGCATGGTGCGGGACCTCGACCTCCCCGTCGAAATCGTCGGTTGCCCGACCGTGCGCGACCCGGACGGCCTCGCGCTCTCCTCCCGCAACGCCTTGCTCAGCCCGGAGGAACGCGCGTGCGCCCCTGCGCTCCACCGCGCGCTGACGGCTGCCGCCGAGCGCTTGCGGAAGGGCGAGGACACGGGCTGCCTCGCCGAGGCCGCCGCCGGGATCGCCGCGGCCGGTTTCGATGCTGTCGATTATGTCGAGCTTCGCGATGCCGAAGACCTGGTACCCATGCAGCGCCTCGACCGCCCCGCCCGCCTGCTCGCCGCCGCCCACCTCGGCCGCGCAAGGCTGATCGACAACATTCCCGTCGAACCTGCTGCCCGGGGCCCTTTGGGTGGCTGAATCCATCGGGGCCAATGGACAAGGTCGCTACCGGTCGCCACCATGCAATCCATGAGATCGGTAGGCATCAAGGCGCTGAACAGCCGGCTGAGCGAATTTGTACGGCCGCCGCCTCGGTAGCCTCCCGTCGCAACGCTGACTGAAATTCTCGACGATCTGGACACCGACAGAAGCGCGCGGTGATCTTCCTCGAACCTCCACTGCCCGCGCGATGGAAATTCCCGTTTTCGATCTGGATGCCCCGTAATCGCGAAACCGGGCCTTACGCCATCTCCCGCGGCCGGATGGCCCGCAGCGCCGCCGCCCCCTTCTGCGCTGCGACCGCGAGCTCATAGCGGTCCTGGAGGTTCATCCAGCTCTGGGCGTCGGTGCCGAAATAGCGGGCGAGGCGCAGCGCCGTATCCGCCGTCAGGCCCCGGCGTCCGCGCAGGATCTCGTTTATCCGCGCCGGCGTGACGCCGATTGCCCTGGCCAGAGCCGCCGAGGACAGCGCGAAAGGCTCCATGAAGTCATGCTTCAAAACCTCGCCGGGGTGGATGGGGTCCAGTGCGGTCATAAGGCAGGCCCTCCTTCAAGCGTTCTCAGTGGTAATCGACGATTTCCGCATCGAAGACATTGCTGTCCGCAAAGCGGAAACAAAGCCGCCACTGATTGTTGATCCGTATGCTGTAGAAGCCCGCACGGTCGCCCCGCAACGCCTCAAGCCGGTTTCCCGGCGGCACACGCAGGAAGTCGAGTGTTGCAGCGGCGTCCAGTTGAGCGAGCTTGCGCTGGGCAACCCGCTCGAAAGCGATGAAACGCCGTACCCTGTAGCCATTGGCAAGCCGCTCGGTATCCTTGCAACGAAAGCTCCGGATCATGGCCACTTTATATCGTATATCGATAAGCGATATGCAAGGAAAACAAGTGCGCGCCGCTGCCGCTTCCCCTCCCCCGCCCTGTCAAGTTAGGCTGCCTTGGGGAAACGGCCTCGGGGGGGAGGGGCCGACATTCTGGAGGCGAAAGGCAGGGATGAAGATAACCGGTATTCGCACGATGACGGTGGACGTGCCGCTGGAGGAGCCCGTCATCACCGCGATCCACGATATCCGTTCGATCGGCTATGTG
>MPNF01000384.1 GCA_002238885.1 Alphaproteobacteria bacterium bin95
GTCCCATATCCTGCGCTCCTCAATAAGCGGAGATACCGCCCTCGGCCGGGATCACCGCACCATTCACCATGCGCGACTCGTCGGATGCAAGGAAGAGCCCGATATTGGCAATGTCCTCCGGCTGGCCGACGCCGAATGGATAGCTCTCGAATGTGGAGACCGACCCCTCGCGCGGCCGCTCCTCGTTCGGCTGGCGGTAGCGGGCGCGGATGCGCTCGGTCAGGATAAGGCCGGGGCAGATGACATTGGCGCGCACGCCTTCGTCGGAATAGGAGCCCGCAAGCGAGCGGGTGAAGGAAATCAAGCCACCCTTTGCTGCCGAATAGATGTGCGCCGGATGGTTACCGCGCAACGCTACGACCGAGGAAATATTGATGACGGCCCCGCCGCCGCCCGCGACCATGTGAGGCACGACATGACGGCACATCAGCATCGGCCCCTTGAGATCGAGCGGGATTGTGCGGTCCCAGACATCGAGATCGACCTCGTGGATCTTCGTGTCCTCGACAACCGATCCGCCGGCGCAGTTGAACAGGATGTCGATGCGCCCGAACTCCGCCATTGCTGCCGCCGCACAAGCCGCCGCCGAGGCATCGTCGGTCACGTCGGTGCGGTGGAACGCAGCCCCGGCGTCCGCCGCCGTCGCGGCTCCGGCGGCCTCGTCAATCTCGGCCACCATCACCTTCGCCCCCTCGCGGATGAAAATTCCGGTAGCCACTCTTGCGATCCCGGACCCGGCGCCGGTAATGATTGCGACCTTCCCTTCGAGGCGTCCCATCTCTTGCCTTCCTTCCGATCCCGGCGCTAGGGTCGCGCCCATGGCACAAGAGCTTATCAATCCCTGCGGTATCTACCAGCGCAATAGCGGCGCGTTGGCGCCGCGCCGCTCTCTGGAGGACGTCAAGGTCGTCGGCCTGTTCTCCAATCTCAAGGCGAATGCCGACCGCTACCTGGAAGAGTTGTCGGAGCGGCTGAAGGCCCGATATCCGCATCTGGAATTCGAACTCTTCCAGAAAATAGCGAGCGAGCCCGCCAACTTTTCCCAGCATTGGCTCGACCGGGTCCATGCGGTGGCGGCAGCTTTCGGGGACTGAGGCTCCTGCACGTCGTGGTGTATCCATGACGCGATCAAGCTTGAAGAGCGCGGCATTCCCGTAGCCGTCACCTGCACGGACGAGTTTTTCGCCCTGGGCAAGGCGGAGGCCGAATGCCTCGGTATGGCCGGCCTGCCGATTGCCGTCGTGCCGCATCCAGTGGCGAAACTGCCTCCGTCCGGTGTGGCGGAGATCGCCGACGAGGCAATAGACCAGATCGTCCATATGCTGGAGGCCGAGGCCGGCGAACTAGCAGAAGAGTGCCGCAACCGCCCGCTGCCGAAACGCGGTCGAATGCGCTATCGCTCGCTGTTCGAGGGCGATTTCAACGCGCCCGGTGCGCCGGAGCGGATTTCCGGCCCCGACTCGCCGGAGGCGTTGAACCGCGTCTTCTACCAACGCGGCTGGACGGACGGCCTGCCGTTCGTGGCGCCAACGCCTGACCGCTGGGACGCCATGCTGGGCGGACGCGATCCGGAAGAGGAAATCGGCTTCATCGAACCGCGCCTTGGTCTTGCGACGGTCGGAAAGGTCGCCGCCAACGCCGTGATGGCCGGGGCGACGCCGGCCATGATGCCGACGATCCTGGCCGCAACCCGCGCCATGACCGCCGAGCGGCTGAACCTGAAGGCGCTCCAATCGACGACTCATCCTTGCGGCCTACTGACCGTTGTGCATGGGCCGATGGCGGAGGAACTTGACGTCGCATCGGGTACAAATTGCATGGGCCAAGGCGCCCATGCCAATGCCGCGATCGGACGTGCTGTCCGGCTGGTGTTGAACAATATTGGGGGCGCGCAGCCTGCCGTCCTCGACCGTGCCACGATGGGAACGCCCGCCAAATATAGCTACTGCTTCGCGGAGAACCTGGAAGCCAATCCCTGGGCCGCCTTCCATACGGAGTGCGGCTTCGATGCAGAGCAGGATGCCGTCACACTCTGCGGCGTCGAGGGGCCGCACAATGTCAACGACCACTACAGCGAAACGGCGGAAGACGTTCTGTTGACGATTTGCGGCACCATGGCCACGCCCGGCTGCAACAACTCCTACTTCCACGGCGAATACCTGGTCGTGATCGGCCCCGAACATGCTGAGGTCATCGCGCGCGAGGGCTGGTCGAAGGAGGATGTTGAGCGCTTCATCATCGAGCGCGCGATCATCCCGCGCTGGCATATCGGCAAGGCGCAGATGGCGCTCTATCGCCAGCAGGTCCCGGAGCGGTTCGTCGGCCCAGACGGCCGGGACGGTGTGCGCATCGTGAGCGAGCGGGAGCAACTCATGATCATGGTCGCCGGCGGGGCCGGACGCCATTCCTGCGTCATCCCGTCCTTCGGGAGCACGCTCTCCGTCACCGAGGCGATCCGCGACTAGCCGCTCATCCGCGCAGGTCCGTGAGCAGCGGCATGACGTTGCTGGCGAAGCGATCGATCTGCTCCGAGCGCCGGTCGTAGGGACCAACGAGATCGACCACGACATGCCTGGCACCCGCCCGATGGAAATCGCGGATGCGCTCGGCCACCTGCTCGCCGGTACCGAGCGCCGCATAGCGCGCGGCTGCCTTGCGAAAGTCCATGGCATAGCGTCGCGACAGCGACTCGGTCGCGATATCGAGTGCGCGCTCATAGCTGTCGTCGATGCGCGCGAACAGCAGATGGCCGGTGCCGAACGGCACCTCGCCGCGCCCTGCCGCCTCGGCCGCCTGCCCAATTTCGTCCAGCGCCCGTGCGAACATATCGGGCGTCACCACATAGGAGACATAGCCATTCGCGAGCCGGCCCGCGCGCCGCAATGCTGGCGGACGCCGGCCGCCGCACCCGATCGGCGGGGCGGCCCCGGGGCCCCGCCGGGGGCGCGGAAAGCGGGCCGGACCCGGGCCGCCGCACCAGATCGGCGGGCCGCCCGGTTGCCTCGGCGGCGGCAGCATCGGCACATCCTCGAAGGAGAAATAGCGGCCGGAGTAGCTTGCCGGCCTGCCCGACCAGAGCGCGCGAATCGCTTCGATGCTCTCGGTCAAGCGGCGCCCGCGCTCCTCGCGGGGCACGCCGCATACCTCGTATTCCCTGGGGAACTCACCGCCGACACCGACGCCGAAGATGAACCGTCCCTCAGTCAGGTGGTCCAGCGTGGCCGTCATCTTGGCGACTGGCCCTGGATGGCGCAGCGGCAGCAGATAGACGCCCGTACCGAAGACCAGCCGCCGGCTCGCCACTGCCGCCTGAGCAATCATGAGCAAGGGGTCGAGGAAGGGGATCGCGAAGGAGACATGGTCGCCCAGCCAGATCTCGTCGAAGCCCTTCGCGTCCACGTCCTCGACAAACGACACCAGGTCATCGATCCGCGGCTGCCACGGGCCGGTCGGCGAGTCGCCTTCACGGTGGATCGTCTGGATTCCGAGTTTCAGTCCCTCTTCGAGCCGGAGCGCCATGCGCCTCCCTCCCCCGTGGCTGGCGTTTTGGGGTATAGAGCGTCATCCGCAGGGGAGACGCAATGCGATGAACGGGTTTGCATCGCTGGTGGACGACCGTGCCGGCGAGGGCGTCTTTCGGGTGGACCGGGCGGTCTATACCGACCCGGATGTCTTTGCCGCCGAGATCGAGGCGATCTTCGAGGGCAACTGGATTTATCTCGCGCATGAGAGCCAGATCGCGGCGCCGGGCGACTACCTCGCCGTCTGGATGGGCCGC
>MPNF01000385.1 GCA_002238885.1 Alphaproteobacteria bacterium bin95
CGCCCGGCACTACGGGCCGGCGGAAGCGCGCATTGTCGATCGTCATGAAATAGACCAGCTTCCCCCGCACATGCTCGCCCATCGTCTTCACAACAAGCACGGCCGCCGTCTGCGCCATCGCCTCGACGAGCAGGACGCCCGGCATAACCGCCTTGGACGGGAAATGCCCCTGAAAGTGCCTCTCGTTGATGGACACATTCTTTATGCCGACTGCGCTCTCTCCCAGTCGGATTTCAATTACGCGGTCGATCATCAGGAAGGGATAGCGATGCGGAATCGTCGCCATCACCTCGCCGATCTCCGCTATATCGGCGTCGTCAGTCGTCATATTCCCTCGCCGCACGCTGCCGGGAGTTTCGCCGCCTATTGCGGCACTTCGATGGTTACACTCGGCAGGACCTCGTTCAAGCGTTCCAGGGCATCCTCGGTGAATTCCAGAGCCTTCTCGTCCGCCCAGACGAGAGCGGCCTTCTGGATTACGACATTCGCGCCGAGTTTCCCGGCCAGATCCCGGGAGACGCGCAGCAGCTGCACCTGCACCTTGCGCACCGCTTCGGACCGTGCACGGTCCAACGCAGTACGCTGGCGCTGGGCCTTGTTGCGCAGCTGTGCAAGCCTTTCGCGCAACTCCTGCACCTTTGCCTTGTAGGCTTCCTTGTTGAGCAGGCCGCGCTGGTTTGTCAGCGCCTGGTCCTCCTGCCGCAAGCGCGCCTCTGCCGCCTTGAACTCGCTTCCGTAGCGGGCCCCGATGGCTTCCACCTGCCTGGCGATCTCCACCACGGCCTTGGCTTCGCGCATGATCCTGTTGGTGTCGATGACGATGGCGACCGCCTGCGGCACAGCTGCAGCAGCCGGCACCGCATAAAGGCACAGCAGAAACACCGCCGCCAGCTTCCGCATCAGAACTGCGCCCCGATGCTGAACAGGATGGTCTCGTCCTTGTCGAAGTCCTCTTTCACCACCGGCCAGGCGAAATCGAGGCGAAGCGGCCCGAGCGGCGTCGTCCAGGAAATGCCGAAACCGAGCGAGCCGCGTATTGAGGACTCGTCGTAAAACTCATCGCTCCTGAGGTCGGTGTCGATCCCCGTAAGCGTGCCGAACTCGGCGAAGAGCCTGCCCTGAAGCCCCAGGTCCTCGGACGACAGTCCGATCGGAAATATCGCCTCGGCGGTCGCCGTTGCGAGATAGTTCCCGCCAAGCGCAAAGCCCGAGAAGACACCGCCTTTCCACCTCGGGCCAACTCCGCTGGACTCGAACCCTCTCAAGCTCCTGCCACCGAGGAAATAGCGGTCGGAACCAGTGACATCTTCGCCGAGACCGACGATGGCCCCTGCCCTTGCCGACAGCGCCAGCGTTACCGGTGGTCGTTTCGACATCGGAAAATATTGCGACGCCCTGACATCGGTGCGGAGGAAGCGTGCATCGCCTCCGAGACCCGCCAGATCGTTGCCGATGCTCAATATCCTGCCGGTCGTCGGGTTGAACCGGTTGTCCCGCGTGTCGTAAGCGACTTCATGCCCGATGGCCGACAACAGCGTGTTCGAATCCGAATCCCCCGTACGACGTTCATTGTAATCCGTAACACGTCGGCTCAGAGTATAGCGCCATCGTTGGGTCCAGTCTTCGGAAAGCTTGTAGCCGACCCTCAGGCGACCTCCGATGACTTCCTCTTCGTCCTCCTGCCTGTCATCGTAGTCGGTTATGGTCCTGAACACATCCGCGCCCACGGAAATCGGCTGATCGCGAAAATACGGTTCGGTGAACGACAAGTCGATCTGGTTCTGCTGCTCGGACAAGGTCGTGGCTAGTGCCAACTCCTGTCCTTTTCCAAGCAGATTACGCTCGGCAAGCCTGACGTTGAACAATACGCCGCTTTCACTGGAATAACCGGCCCCAATGGAAAATTCCCCGGTAGAGGCTTCTTCAACCTCTACCGTGACTCTCGCCCGATCCGGAGCACTTCCCTGTTCATTCGAAACATCGACCTTCTTGAAGTAACCGAGGTTTCGAACCCGGCGGGTCGCCCGAGCGATCTTCGAAGTGTTGAAGGCATCTCCTTCCACGATACCGAACTCACGCCGTATAACGCGGTCAAGAGTGCGCAAATTTCCCTCTATATCGATGCGCTCGACATAGACTCTAGATCCTTCATCTACGACAAATACGAGATCTACTTTCTGTTCCTCCCTTAGTGTCGTCGAGCGCGGCTGTACGTCCACGAATGCAAAGCCGTAAGTCCCTACCTCATCGACCAGCTTATCCACCGTTTCGCGGACGAGGTTGTTGTCGTAAATTTCTCCTGAGCGCGGTTTGAGAAGCGGCGACAGGCGGAAATCCGGGATATCCGTTAGCTGATTATCGAGTGAAATAGCGCCGAAAGTATATTGTGAGCCTTCTTCGACGGTGAAAGTCAGGATGAATCCGTCCCGATCCGGAGTGAGCTCGGCTACTGCGGACGTTACCCGAAAATCGACATAACCTTGCGAAAGGTAAAACCCGCGCAGCAATTCTCGGTCAAAGGCGACACGGTCCGGATCGTAAACATCGTCATTCGACAGAAACCGGTACCAGGCCTCCTCTTTGCTGCTGATCTCGCCTATCAAGTCGCTGTCGCTGAATTGCGTATTGCCGATGAAGACGATCTTCTCGATAAGCGTCTGGTCCCCTTCGGCAATTTCAAAGGCCACGTCCACGCGATTTTGCGGAAGCTCGATCAGTTTGGCCTCGACGTTCGCTGCGAACCGGCCCGAACGACGGTACAATTCCAGAATGCGTTTGACGTCCCTTTCGGCCGCTGACCGCGTAAATATCTGCCGCGGTTTCAGCTGTACCTCTGGGCCCAGGGTTTCATCGTCGATCCGTCGATTGCCCTCGAAGGCAATTCGGCTGACGATCGGATTCTCCGCTACCGTTACCACCAGTACGTCGCCGCGCAGGTCAATGCTGACGTCCGCGAAATAGCCGGTCTCGAACAGGCTCTTGAGTGCATCGCTGATGCTGCGCGGGCCAAGGACATCGCCAGGCCGCACCTGCATATAGGAACGGACGGTATCAGGGTCCACGCGCTGTGCACCGACGACCTCTATATCGCGGACGGCGGCGCCGCTCTGGGCATTGGCAACTGCCGGCTGCAGCAGCACGGCGGCAACCAGTGCCCATGCGGCAAGCGCGGCTCGCCATTTGTCCATGGAAACCCCCAGCGACAGCATCAACCGACGACGCGTTCCAAGAACGCCACGACCTGAAAGTACACCAAGTCGTTCCAGGTTACGAACAGCATCAATGCAACGACCATGCCCAGGCCGATCCTGAACCCGATCTCCTGCGCCTTCTGTCCGAGCGGACGGCCCCTGATTGCCTCGATTGCATAGAAGACGAGATGCCCGCCGTCCAGAAGCGGAATGGGGAACAGGTTGATGAGGCCCAGATTGATCGACAGCAGGACCATGAAGTGCAGATAGGCCGAGAAGTCGATCTTCGCGACCTCGCCGGCAAGATGCCCGATGCGCAGCACGCCTCCCAGTTCATCTGTCGAGCGGCTTCCTTCGATCATTTCCCCGACAAAGGTCAGGATGGTGGCCGTCATGGTCCAGGTGTAGTCAACGGCCGCGACAAGCGCTTCTCCGGGACCGTGGCGGACCATCTCCGTCGCCCTGCCGCGCACGCCGAGCAGGCCGAACTCATGCACGTTGCCGAGACTGTCGGTCTCGCGAGCGATACCGGGTGTAACCGTGAACACGGCTTCCGCGTCGCCGCGCATGACCGTCGCGTCG
>MPNF01000386.1 GCA_002238885.1 Alphaproteobacteria bacterium bin95
CCGAGGCCGGCCGGCTCTATTTCGAGCGCGTCTCGCGCATCCTGGCCGAGCTCGACGAGGCGTCCGCCGCCGTCTCGCATCTGGAGGGGTCGCCGCGCGGCGTTCTGCACATCAACGGGCCGGCGGCTTTCGGGGTTCGCCATATCGCCCCGGCGTTGCCGGATTTCCTCGACCGCTTTCCGGAAGTGCGGATCGAGCTGACGCTTACCGACAATTTCGTGGACCTGGTGGAAGTCGGCGCGGATATCGCCGTGCGGGTGGGCGAGCTTGAGGATTCGAGCCTGATCGCGCGCCGGCTCGCGCCCAACCGGCGCATCCTCTGCGCCAGCCCCGGCTATCTCGCCCGCGCCGGCATGCCGGAATGCCCCGAGGATCTGGGGGCCCATAACTGCCTGATCTACACCCGCCACCACGGCAATGTGAACTGGAACCTCGGCGGGCCGGACGGGGTCGCGGAAGTGCGGGTCGGCGGCAATCTGCGCACCAACAACACCGAGGCCGTCCACGCCGCGGCGCTCGGCGGGCTCGGCATCGCGCTCCTGCCTTCCTGGCTGGTCGGGCAGGAGGTGCAGGCCGGGCGGCTGGTTGCCGTCCTTTCCGGCTACCGCGCCTCGCCCGGCGCGCTCGACACCGGCATCCACGCCCTCTACCCCGCCAACCGCCACCTCTCCACCAAGGTCCGCGCCTTCGTGGACTTCCTGGTGGACCGCTACGGCCCCCGCCCCTACTGGGAAGACCCGCCGGGGGACGGGACTCCCCGGGCCCCTTGAAAATCGCCCGCCTGCATCTCGAATCTCAGCACCTCCAGTCCGAAGGCGCGAACGAGCCCGGCGCGCCGCCTCATGCCGAGGCGCGTCAGCACGGCGATGGACGGGGCGTTCTGCGGCAGGACGAAGGCTGCGATCTCCGGCAGCGCCAGCCTGTCGAACCCGTAAGCCAGCGCGGCGCGCCCGCCCTCGGTCGCATAGCCCCGCCCCTGCGCATCGGGGTCGATCAGGAACAGGAGTTCGGTTTCGGCGGATTCGGCCAGCTGCCGGAGCCCCAGATGCCCGACAAGGCGGCCCGAGGCGCGTTCGACGACCGCCCAGGGACCGTAGCCGTCCCGCTCCCACGCCTCGCGGAACGCCGCAATCGTTGCATCGGCCCGGCGCGCGGCTTCGGCCGCGTCCTCCGTATGGCTCGGCAGGAAGCGCGTCACGCCGGGCTTCCGGCGTATCGCCCGGTAGGCCAGCCCGTCAGCGGCCTCGAAACGGCGCAGCAGCAGGCGGTCGGTCTCCATCGCGGTCAGGGCGCCGCCCCACGCCCGTTCACGACCGCCGTTTCGTCTTGCCGTGGACATGCGGCGCCAGCGGCCCGGCAGGGCCGCCCTTGGAAACTCTCGCTATACGCTACGTGCCCGATAGAAACCTTAGCCATGAACCGCACACTCCCTGTCGCACCACAGCTCAGCCACCTACGTGCTCGTCCTTCCCCTGCAAGATACGACCACGCTCGCGCGATATCGAAGTAAAATGGCGCATCCGCTCCTCCACGGCCTCGGCGAGCCTGCCGGCGGCGCGGACATGCGTGGCCTGGTCGAAATCCTCGCGGCGTTCCAGCGCCTCCTAGCTCTCGCAGTGCCGCGCAAGCGCGCGCCCGGCGCATGGCGGCGGGTCTGGTGAGGCCTGCAATCTCGGCCTGCAACCGCAGAACCCGGAGCATCAGGTAAGCCGAGCCGCTGGCGACGGCGGCATCCCGGGCCTGCTCCAGCCGGGCAAGCAGGATGCAGGCCTCGTTCCGTTCGGTGCGCTTCGACGACTGGCGGATGCGGCGCAGGCGCTCGACGTTATAGGGCCGCTCCAGAAGCGCGCATCCGGTCTGTCGTGCGGAACGCTCGGAATACCCGGCCTGCCTTGCGGCGTCCGCGGCATTGCCGGAGACGGCGTAGTGGCGGGAGGACAGGTTGACGGACGGGTCGAGGAAGGACATGAGGAGGCGGCTCCTTTTGTTCCAATCGAGTTCGATACCAAAAGCCCGGCTGCGGTGCGGAACCGCGCCGTGCCGGCGGGGACGGATTGCAGGCATGGCCGCTCCGGCAGGGGGCGACCCTATTTCGCGCGTATCGCGAGCGGGCGCGGGTCGCAGGGCTGATTGCGCGCGCGGGTCAAGCGTCGGGGGCGGCCCGCCCCGCCGGCGTATCGCGAGCGGGCGCGGTTCGCAGGCCTGATTGCGCGCGCGGATCAAGCGTCGGGCGCGCCTCGCTCGTCTGCTGAATCGGGGTCGTTCCGCGCCGGACCGGCGCAAAGGGAAGCGGTCCGCGCGAACGCCTCTTCCCTCAAATCTATTCTATCACATATTCCTAGAGCGCAAGCCTTATCCAAGAAATTATTACCTTAACACCCGGAAAAGCCTCATTGCTCCTCTGGCAAGAGGCCACCGGGGACGCGTATATCCGCGATCGCACTTGACCGGATCATCGTTCCGGATATCTTCGCGATCTTATCTGCGCCCCGAGGCCTCTGGAGTGTTCCCGATGACGACCAGAAGCATCCTTCCCGTCGCCCTGTCATTCTGTCTGTTGGCGTCGCCGATGGCGGCCGAGGAGCTGACGGACATGTCGGCGGGCACCAAGGTATCGAATTTCGTGACCATGGGGAAAACGCAAATTCCGCTGCCCAAAGGCGAGTGGGAGTTGAAATTGGTCGGCACGAAGCGGGATCAGGAGTTTGGAAAACTGGGAAGGGTATTATTGATTCAAGAAACGAACGACTCCGGATTTCTGTATATCGATGCGATATCCAATATCGATAGTTGTGCTCCTTATGGATGGTCCAAATATATATGTGGACGCAAAAACACTCATCACAACGAATCGAGAGGTGCCCCCAATCAGAAAAATGCAGAGTGCTGGAATGTAAATCACTATTCTGTTAATCCTAATCGTGAGTACAATAAGGGATTTTGGAAAAAATACAGGAATGAAATGAATGATATACTGAAAACTGTGTTTTCAAAGAGAAAAACACTTTTGGTAAGTCAGTTTCGATGGTCAAATCAATGCCATTTTCTAAATATAGACTACCTTGTAAATCCGGAAATCTTCGGTTTTGAACCCGAATCGAGCTCATGGAAGGACAGCGCCTGGCACCGGGAATTGGTCGGCGAGGACCCCCGCCGTAAGGATCTGGTGGCGGCCGTGACGGATGTCGGAAGAGAGTTGAAAGACGCAGTCGATCACGGCTTTGACGGGGAGCTGGACGGCTGGACTTCTGAGATCGGCCTGAAATTCGAATAGCGCCTTCCGGCCTGCGCCCCGGCTGTATCCCCGACTGTCGCCCCGTCCTCCGAGCTCCGAGCCAGGACCCTGTACTGCCGGTGAAATCCGGCAGAGATTTCGACAGGCTGGACTCCGGTTCTTCGCTTTGCTCCGCCCGGGGCGATGAAGGAGGTGCTTCACCACGTCCAGGATAACGACTTTGGGCACAGGCTCAAACGCGGTTCCATCGGAACGGGTCGCGCTACAAATCGGGGGCTCGCCCGCTCAAGCCCGCCGTTTCGTCTTGCCGTGGATGTGCGGCGGGAGCGGGTCGGCGGGGCCGCCCGGACGCAGCGGGCGGGGGGCGAAGCGGCCGAGAGTCGTGGCCCGGTCGTACATCACGATGGCGCCCGCCATGGCGACATTGACGCAAAATGCCGTCGGGATGCGGACCACATGGGCGCAGCGCTCCAGCACCGGGCCCGACAGCGAGTCGCGCTCCGGCCCCAGTA
>MPNF01000387.1 GCA_002238885.1 Alphaproteobacteria bacterium bin95
GTATCGTCATCGAGACATTCTTGCGTTCTGCGTCGGCCTTCACGGTCATGCGGTATTTGTTGTGGGCGTAAACGAATTTCCCGCTGCCGGCTTCAACACTGAAATACCGGCGAATCGTGACCATCGACGCCTTCCGTTGGCTGCCGGCACCGAACGCGACCTCCGCCCTGAAGCCGCCTGCGAATTCTCCATCGACGAGAATGCACAAATTCCGGGTTCCCAGCTTGTCGGTCGAATAGCGGCCGCTCCAGGCGCCGAGGAGGCTGCCTGCCCCGCCGTCCGCCGGCGGCCGGTAGTCGCGCGGCAGTAGATAGGCGGGAACCGGGCTCGGCGACGGACATACGGTCTCGCCGGATTTCGGCGCTCCTCCGGCATCCAGGAAATCCAGAAGACACCTGCCGTACCAGCTGTCGAACTGGTTGGTGTTGCCTGCGCCGTGTCCGCGGATAGGCATGGTGTCGTCTAGGAAGACGAAACTCGACCCCGAGGCCTTCAGCGTCTGGCGATAGGAAGCATGAGGCCGGTTGAAGCCGACGCATTCGTCGCCGTCGGCGACCATGAGCACTGTGCGCGGCGCCTTGTTTTTCTCGAGCGTCTCCCTCAGCTGGCGCGGAAGACTGTCGGCACGCCGTCCGATTCCGCTGCCCCTGCCGCAGGCGTCCGAGCCGTGGCCCGGCGCAATCGCTATGACGCCGTCCGCGATTCCCGCCATCGAGGCCGCTTCGAGCGAGATCGCCCCGCCATAGGATTGCCCGCCCAGGATTACCCGCTTGTAGCCCTCGGCCCGCGCTTGCCTGGCACGTTCCTGCAGGTCCGCGACATGCTTCGGGCCGCTGGACCTCCAGCTGCGCTCGTGCAGGTTGTTGCGGTTGACCTTGATGACATCCCAGCCGGCCGCGGCGAACTTCTTGACGAAGCGCAGCGGCTTGCCCTTCCACTGCACATTCGTCCCGCTGACACCATGGCTCCAGAACAGGACGCCCCTGGATGCCTCGGGCCCGATGGACGGCTTGTCCGAGTAGGCGTCCACCTGCCAGTAGGCCGGCGTCGTGCCCTTGGGCGGACCGTAAAGATGCGCGGACATGCCCTGCTGCTGGCACGCCGCCAGCAGCGGCAGGAGAAGCGTTGCATAAACAAGAGGATGCACTCTGCGCCTCCCCCTTCTTGCCGTCTCTCCCCGGCGGCGGCGGAACGCCCCGCCGCCGCCGAAGTGCGAGTCAGGTCGTCAGCCAGCCAAATTGCTGCGGCTTGCGGCCGGCCTGCGGGTGCAGGCGGACATTGACCAGCGCCGGACCGTCAAAGGCCGTGGCCGCGTCGAGCGCCGCCGGCAGGTCCGCCGGGTCTTCGATGAAAGCGCCGAAACCGCCGAACGCCTCCATCATCTTGTCGTAGCGTGCGCCGTAGATCAGCACGCCGGCCGGGTTGTCGAACGGGTCTTCCGGATATTCCGGGATGCCCTGCCCGATGCCGCCATTGTTCAGCACCACGATCTTGATCGGCAGCTTGTAGCGGCAGGCCGTCTCTATCTCCATGCCGGAGAAACCGATGGCGGAGTCGCCGGAAACCGAGACGATCGGGCGGTCCGGATGCACCACAGCGGCCGCGACCGCAAAGCCCATGCCGATGCCCATTGTGCCGTAGCTTCCCGCATCGAGGCGCAGGCGCGCCGATGCATTCGGAAGCTGTGTGCGCCCGATATCCATGGTGTTGGCGCCTTCGCCGATAATCACCGCATCCTTACCCGCCCAGGCGTTGATGTCCTTCAGCGCGCGGTAGTAGTTGGTCGGCGTGGAGTCGTCTTCCAGCATCGGGCGGATCTGCTCGGCATTGCCGGCCGCCTTCTCCGCGATGGCCGAGCGCCAGTCGGTATCGGCCGGATAGAACCACTGCCGCCCGCCGAGCGCCGCGTTCAGCTGGCCGACCACGGCCTTGCCGTCGCCGACAAGCGCCACTTCCGTCGGCACATTGTTGCCGATGGCCTCCGGCGAAATGTCGAGCTGGACGATCCGCACCTTCTTGTTGAAGCGCGGCGGCTGGCCGAAATGCATGATCCAGTTGAGCCGCGCGCCCATGAGGAAGATCACATCGGCCTCGCGCAACGCATGGCTGCGCGCTGCGCCCACGGACAGCGGGTGGCTGTCGTCCACGACGCCCTTGCCGAGCGGCGATGCCAGGAACGGCACCTGGGTGCGCTCGATGAAGGCGCGAACCTCGTCCTCGGCGCGCGACCACGCCATGCCCTTGCCGACGATGACCAGCGGACGCTCGGCGGATTCGAGCGCGTCGAGCGCCGCTTCGATGTCCTCGCCCATCGCCTGCATCCGCGGCGGATCGGCCACCGGAGCGGCCTCGTGGATGTCCTCTTCCTCGACGGCCTCCTGGATGATGTCGTCCGGCATGTCGAGATAGACCGGACCCGGACGGCCGTATATCGAGGTCCGCACCGCCTTCTCGACATAGAACGGGATGCGCCGTGCGTGCTCGACCGCATGGGCGAACTTGCAGTAGGGCGCGGCGAGCTGGACCTGGTTCTCCTCCTGGAACGCGCCCATGCCGTTCTGATAGACGGGCGAGGCGCCGCCGATCAGGATCATCGGCCAGCAGTTCTGCTCCGCGTTGGCGAGGCCGGCGAGCGCATGGATGACGCCCGGCCCGGAGACCGTGAGGCACGCGCCCGGGCGCCCGGTCAGATAGCCGGCGGCCTGTGCCGCATAGGATGCCGCCTGCTCGTTGCGCATGCCGACATATTTGATGCCGACCTCCTGCGCCGCCTTCGCGATCGGCTGCACGGGAAAGCCGACGATGCCGAACATGTATTCGACGCCGTGCTTCTTGAGTTCGCGCGCCATGATCTCGGCGCCGGTCGAAGTGCCCACTTTGCTTTTCCTCCAGAGGGGTTGCGGGCGAAACTAGCAGCGGGAGTCCCGCCGTGTCATCCCGCGCGCGGGCCGGCTGAACCTGCGGCAAAAGCCATCAGGCGGGCCGATACAGCCTCCGCCTGCTCCTGCTGGACCCAGTGTCCGGCACCCTCGACCAACCATGTGCCGGCCCAGGCGGCGGCGCGCGCCTCCATGGCTTCCAGGGCGCCGGGGTTCTGGTAGACGCCCCAGTCGGCGGTCCCCGAAATGAAGCAGGCCGGAACCTCGATACGGCGCCCGGAAAACAGTTCCTGCTCCCGGTCGAACCGTCCGCTCGTCCGGCACCGGTACCATTGCAGTCCGCCCTGGAAACCGGTGCGCTCGTATTCCCGTGCATAGACTGCGAGTTCAGTGTCCGGAAGCCATTGGCAGCCAGCGATTTCCTCTACACCGGGCATCTCTTCGGCCACCGTTTCCGCCATCGTCCGGTCGAGGTCCATGATGTAGTAGGTCGGCATCCGGGCCAGTTCCCCGGCGGTCCACCCCGCCAGCCGGAAGGGACGGTTGCCGGCCCAGTCGGCGCTCTTGTGGTGGAAATAGGCCCGCAGGAAGGCGTGGACGCCCTGGGGGCAGTCCTGCATGTCCGAATTCGCCGGCCGCGTCGAGTAGTACCAGTGGTAGTGCTTGCGCGGCCGGTCGAGCGCCGCGAGGTCGGCGTGGATCGACCGTGCGGGCGGCGGTTGCGGCGAAATGTCCGGCGGACCCGGGAACGGCGCGCTCATCAGCGCCAGCCTGCGGAAGACGTCCGGCCGGATCAGCGCCGCCCATGCTGCGACCGATGCCCCATAGTCGTGGCCAGCCAGCAGCGCGACCTCCCGGTGGCCGAG
>MPNF01000388.1 GCA_002238885.1 Alphaproteobacteria bacterium bin95
GTCCTCCGGTGCGGTGCGAGTGCTGGAGGTGGCGCGGGGTCTGGGAGACGGGTCCGGGCTGGTGTTCCCGTCCGCTGCTGGCAAGGCTATTGGTGAGGGGACGCTCCGGGCGCTTCTTCGCCGCGCCAGGGTCGATAGCAGCCCGCACGGTTTCCGGGCCACTCTCCGGGACTGGATGATTGAATGCACCGATGCGCCGATTGAGGTGAGGCGGGCGGTTCTGGCGCATGAGAAGGAGGACAAGGTGCAAGCTGCCTATGAACGTTCGGACCTGTTAGAGCGCCGCCGGCCCTACATGGAAGAGTGGTGGAATTACCTAGCTTAGATTTCGCGCATACCCCTAGACCTAAGTTGGCCTTTCTTCCAGCTTCAACCTGCAATTACACGCCTCGCCCCGGACCGACGCACTACCCTTCCCCCCCTATCATTTCGAACATCGCTTCGAGCCCTTTGTCTTATCTCACTGACTACCTCGCTTGCTGCCTTCCCCTTATCCCTGAGCACCTTCCGTAGCAACACAAACGCAACCAACGCACCGACAAATATCGCGATATGAATAACACCCTCTATCGACATTGCTTGTGTTTTTGCCGCCAAGAAGGAATCTATGAACGCCTGTATCGCTGTCGGCGCTACGCCCAACGCTGCCCCAATTGCCACCCATTTCCCTTCCCATAAGTAACCTACCCTCGCGTCCGACAAAGCGCTCAACTCTTCGTCCGAGATATCATGACGCACAATGGCATCCGGTTGCGAACGCATGATCCTGTAACTTGAATCCGATTGAGATCCAATATGTGGTCCCGATAAAACCAACTCAGTTCTCCCCCTCGGCGTCCTCTTCCTTTTGCTCATTCTCCGTCGTGCCTTTGACGATCTTCATCAGCACGGCATTAAAAAACAAAGTGTTCCCGCAATTGTTGCAAATGACCATCACCTGGGGATAGACCGATCCACCGATAGATATTCCTCCTTGTTCATTTGTTTTTGGCGACGCGACAAGTTGTTCACCCACGATCCAGTTATTCTCTTGGCAAACAAAACAGCGGGCATCGCCTTTCCACCGCTCCTTCAGCCATTGCCCTACTTCAACCCGCTCTGCGCTTGAGAGTCCCCCAGCATCGTCTGGCACTGCAATTGCCTCCTTGATCTTGCGGCCAAAGGGAAGGATCGTTTATTTCCCAAACAAATGTCAAGCCGAGATTTGTGGTCATTTTCCTATAAATAGGAACATGCGACGGGATTATGACCCAACTTTTCGCTTCCGCTTCCGCCTCTATTCGTCTATATTGGTAGCATTGTCGCTGAAATCTGGGCCAAGCGCACAACCGGAATTCATCGAACGGGGATTACAGAACCGGTCTCCCCCAGCGACCTTCCGAAGATTTGGAGGGTCGTATAATGCCCGAAACGCTAATTCGTTCGCCACTGATGCGGCTGCCGGAGGTGATTGCGGTCTGCAATCTCTCCAAGTCGTATCTCTACCGCCTCATGCAGCAGGGAAAGTTCCCTACCCCATGCATCCGACGCCATAAGTTCGCCCGCTGGAAGCGGACGGACATCGAGGCATGGCTTGCGAAAGAAATGGGCGAGCGAGAAGCCGCTTAGCCACGCAGAAACACACGCCAAGGCGCATAAGGACCCGTCCCGGTATTCCCGGCCCAACCGGGCGCGTCTCCCCCCTTCTACGGGCTGGAACACGGAGGCTCGCAATGAGCGGAATCACCCCAATCGACGACACCCCGTTTGACGACACCCCGTTTGACGACCGTCCCCCGGAAGCGGTCCACGCGGCGGCGCGTCTCGAAATGTATGTCTATGCCCTCCGGGAAATGGGCTATGACTGGATCGACTGGATCAAGCGGCACAACGCGCAAATGATGTTTCGGAAGCCGAAACCCGGCCAAGAGCGCGCGTTTGAGGTCTATGACGAAATGGTCCGGAAGCTCATGCGGCAGGCGATGGACCCGAACGCGGCATAACTACAACGGGGACGGTGTAATGCCGTCCCCCCTTTTTTATCCAAACCCTGGACGGAGGAATAGGTTATGGCGGACTATGAAAAGGCGCTTGGTCAGTCGATTGAAGATGTATCGGAGCATTTGAGTGATTTTCTCAAGGAGATAACAGACCCCGCTTTCATCCCCATTGAGCGCATTGAGCTTGTTGTCGCTAGGAGGGCGGGGGAGATTGTGGACGATAAATCGAACATGCCCGGAATACCGAAGCAGCTTTCAATCCGCACACCCCTAAAAGAAGCCTTCGCGGCGCGCGATATTCCATATCGGGCGGTTGGGAACTTGAAAGGTTTCGTCAACCCGGCAATGGCTGACGCTTTCGCATTGCCGGGCGCGAAGAAGAAGGACCTTCGGGATTTACGACATGAGCTTCTGGCAGATGGAAAGGTTCAACGCCTCCCTTTCTTCCCCGGCCCGGAGGAACCAAGCTAACCCCCGCACCAGGCCGGAAGGGAAAAGACGAGCCGGACCACAAGCAGCAAGACGCGGCGCGGGAGCTATGGCGGTTGGTCGGGGTCCTTTGTGAGCGGGTTCTGGCGGAAGAAACGCCGCTCGGGGTTGATTCGTTGACGCTTCGATATTGGCTGGTGGCAAAGCTCCAGAAGCAGGGACTATGGACCGGGGAAAGACGGGAGCGGAACCCGTCCCGGATGCAGCGTAAAGATGATGATTGGCGCGACAAGAGCAATGGCAGTCCCGGAACTGACCCGCCTCTATCCCTTCCTGTCTCCACAAGGTCGATTTATGACACGATTCAGCGAAAAGGACTGTGGGCCGCTTCCGACCATGAATCGGCAAAGCGCGCCCAGCGTTCCTTCCACGCTCAGCGCAAAGCGCAGCCGACTGTCGGGGGTTATGGCTTCCGGGCGTATGTGTTCTGCAATGCGGAACTCCGGCGCATTCTGTCCCAATGGGAGGACATACGGCGCGTTCCGGCTTTCTACCTAATCCACCTGCCGGGGACGTGGGTCCCGCTGGACGGGGAAGCCATTCCGACCGTCGATTGGTAGGGGTGGCGGGGTCTCGCCGCGCTGGCGACCGGGTTGTGTGCCTAGGCCAGTTATGAGGGGACCGGGGCGCGAGGGCTTATGACGGGTGTTCGAGGGCTGATACAAGGTCCGAATCAGGGCGGAAACAGGCGAAATAGGGCCTAACCGTCGAAAACCTAAGCTGTTGATATATCTGGATACTGCTATAGTGCGGAAGGAGCGTAAGTCGTTGATATTATGGAATAGACGAGGAAGGGGGCCTAGAAATAACCCTATAGCTAGTGCTCAAAAAAGGTAGGAGACGATATTAAACCTTGCCCCTATAGGGAGGGTTATTTCTAGGCCCTGTTTTCAGGAATACAGCATTATCAATAGCTTACATGAAGACAGGCATAGCCATGTTTCTAACGATTGCAATAGGTTAGTGGAAACGGGGGTTAGGCCCTTTCGCCTTTGAATCGCGTTTCCTGGCTCGATATGAAAAGGCCCAGCGCATCACCGCTCAAGACGGGATTCATAACGCTGGGCCAAGTCCGAGGAAACTAGCCTTGGGACGAACCAAAGCACGCCGAGACTAGCATGGCTCGTTTGGCACTCAAACAGTGTAGGGACCCTACTGCCCATAAAGACACTCCGTTTGGAAACCGCAGCCTGTCCTGCCATTTTTATGAACGCGAAACTTGCGCTATCCTCGCGCGCGAAGGAGATTGTTATGAGACCGAGAAAAC
>MPNF01000389.1 GCA_002238885.1 Alphaproteobacteria bacterium bin95
CTCGTGGCGCTCGCCGTCGACGACCTCGAGGCCGCGAAGACGCAGATGGCGGCGAACGGCGCGCGGCTGATCGAGGCCACCGGCATGGTCTTCGTCCATCCGGCCGACGGCCACGGCGTGCTCTACCAGCTCATCGAGAGGGAATAGATGGCGGGCGGCGCCTTCGTTCCGGGCACGGAGCGCCGGATCGAGGGCCGCGCCGGCGGGCCGCTCGACGGGCTGACCTTCGCGGCGAAGGACCTGTTCGACGTGGCCGGCCTGCCGACCGGCGGCGGCAATCCCGACTGGCCGGGGGCCGACGCCCCGGCCGAACGCCACGCCTGGGCGGTCGAGGCGCTGCTGGAAGCGGGTGCAGCCTTTATCGGCAAGACGGTCACCGACGAGGTCTCGCTCGGCATTCTCGGCGAGAGCGCCTTCTACGGCACGCCCGTCAATCCCGCCGCGCCGGACCGGGTGCCGGGCGGCTCCTCCTCGGGCTCGGCCTCGGCCGTCGCCTCCGGCCTCTGCGACACGGCGCTCGGCACCGACACCGGCGGCTCGGTGCGCGTGCCGTCCAGCTTCTGCGGGCTTTACGGCATTCGCCCGACCTGGGGCCGGCTCGATCTCCGGGGCATGATGCCCCAAGCGCCGAGCTCGGACACGACGGGCTGGTTCGCACGCGACGCCGAAACCTTCGCCCACGTTTCCGCCGTGCTGTTGCAGGAGGCGGTCCCTGAGGCGTTGCCGGGCCGGCTTCTGATCGCCGTGGACGCCTTTGGCTTCGCTGACGGCGAGGTCGCGGCGGCGCTCCGGCCGATGGTGGAGCGGCTCGGACGGATCGTCGGCGCGTCGGAGGAAGTGACGATGGCGCCGCCGGGCCTGTCCGCCTGGGCGAGGGCGCAGCGCACGCTGCAACCCTGGGAAGCCTGGCTCACCTTCCGCGACTGGCTCGACCGGCGCAATCCGCGCATGGCGTATTCGGTCGCGCGCAATCTCGTCCGGGGCGCGGACATCGCCGAGGGCGACCGGCTCTGGGCGTCGATGCTGCGGGCGGAGGCGCGGGCCCGGCTGGTGCACCTGCTGCCGCCGGGCACGGTGCTCTGCCTGCCGACAACGCCCTTCCCCGCCCCGCCGAAGGGCCTGTCGATATCCGAGCAGGAGGTGCTGCGGACCCGCATCTCGGTGCTGGCAAGCCATGGCGGCCTCACCGGCGTGCCGCAGGTCAACCTGCCGGGCGCGGCGGCGGACGGCCTGCCGGTCGGGCTGTCCATACTCGGCGGCCACGGAACCGACGCTGGCCTCGTGGCGCTGGCGCGGGCTATGGAGAGGGAAGGATGACCGACATGACGCCCAATATCCCGGAAGTCGTCGAGGAGGTGCGCGACCGCTTCGAAGCCTATGAGGCGGCGCTGGAGACGAAGGATGTCGAGACCCTCGACGCGACCTTCTGGGAGAGCCCGCACACCATCCGCTACGCGCTCCACGAGAACGGCTACGGCTTTGCCGAGATCCACGCGCACCGCGTCGCCCGCCCGCCGGGGCCGGGCATCAAGGAAGAGCGCCGCCGTCTGGAAATCCTGACCCTCGGGCGCGACTGGGCCGTGGTCAACCTGGAATTCAAGGTCCGCGGCCGGGACCTGATCGGTCGGCAGAGCCAGACCTGGGCGCGCTTTCCGGACCTCGGCTGGAAGGTCGTGGCCGCGCATGTCTCCACGGTCAGCGAAACGCCCTTCTGGTAAGCGCGGGCCCTCAGAACGCCCGGTGGAGCAGCGGCTCGCCCGCGGTGAAACGCTTCAGGTTCTCCAGCCAGATTTCCGCGACGCGAACGGCGTAGAGCGGGCTGAGCGAGCCGTTATGCGGCGTGATGAACAGGTTCGGCACATCCCAGAGGTCGCTGTCGGCGGGCCAGGGTTCGACCGGCAGCACGTCCAGGAAGGCCGATGCGATGGCGCCCGAGCCGAGCGCGCCCCGGAGCGCGTCGATATCCACCAGCGCGCCGCGCCCGACATTGACCAGAACCGCCGTGTCCTTCATGGCGGCAAGCGCCGCGCGGTCGATCATGCCGGCCGTGTCGTCCGCAATCGGCAGCGCGAGCACGACGAAATCCGCTTCCGGCAAGAACGCCGCGAGGTCGGCCATTGTCCCCTGACGGTCCACGTTCGGCACCGGCTCGGGCGAGCGCCTGATGCCGTGGACCGTCATGCCGAACGCCTTGGCATACTGTGCGACGAGACCGCCGATGTTGCCGAGGCCGACGATGAGCACGGTCGTGGCGCTGAGGCCCGGCAGCATGAGCTTGCCCCATTTGTGCGCCTGCTGCTGGTTGCGGAGTTCGCGAAGGCGCTTGGCGCCCCACATGAGCCCGGCGAAGGCGAGCTCGGCGACTTCCGGCGCATTGGCGCCGGGGCTGTGGGTTACGGGAACGCCATTTGCGCGCATGCCGTCATAGAAGCGCCCGTCTATGCCCGCGTCTTCCGTATGCGCCCATTTCGGCGGCGTGATCGAGAGCATGTCGTCCACGAAACTGTCCGTATAGGCGGTGCCCGCATAGACAATGATATCCGAGCCTTCGGGCGGCACCGTCCATGCGCCGCTCGCATCCGAGAGCGCCCATTCGATATCGGGGCAAATGGCCTCCGCCGCCTCATGCACCCGTTCGTAAAAGTCGCGCGCCACTGCTATCTTCATCGGTCCAATCTCCCTGCCCGGGCCACCATCATGCCCCATCCGCGCGGCCCGCGCGACCGCCCCGGCGGGCGTTGCGGGCAGGGACGGCGGCCCTTATCGTGCCCCGCAGGGGAAGGACGGAGCGGGCGGCCATGGTGATCGATCCGGGGGAAGGCACGCGGCTTGCCGATGTGCGCGAGGCGCACCGCTTCGACGAGGCGGCGCTGGACGCCTGGCTGAAAGACCGTCTGCCGGACACGGAGGGTCGGCTGCAGGTGCGCCAGTTCGGCTACGGCCAGTCGAACCCGACTTTCGTGCTCGCATGGCCCAACGCCGAGTATGTGCTGCGCAAGAAGCCGCCCGGCGAACTGCTCCCTTCGGCCCATGCGGTGGACCGGGAATACCGGGTGCAGAAGGCGCTGGCCGACACGCCCGTGCCGGTGGCGAAGCAATATCTCTACTGCGACGACGAGAGCGTCATCGGCACGCCCTTCTATGTCATGGAGCGGATGGAGGGCCGCGTCTATACCGACAGCGCCATGCCGGGCGTCGATCCGGAGGAACGCCGGCAGATGTATCGCGCGCTCGCCGAGGTGCTGGCAGCGCTGCACACCGTCGATCCGGAAGCGGTCGGCCTCGGCGATTTCGGGCGGCCGGGCAATTATTTCGAGCGCCAGTTCAACCGCTGGGCGCGCAATTACCGCGAGACGCGCACACGCGAGATTCCGGAGATGTACCAACTGATGGACTGGCTGCCGCCGCGCATGCCGGACGGCGACGAGACACGAGTGGCGCACGGCGATTTCCGGGTCGGCAACATCATGTTCCATGCCTCGGAGCCGCGGGTCGTCGCCGTGTTCGACTGGGAGCTTGCGACGCTCGGACACCCGCTCTCCGACGTCGCCTATCTCTGCATCCTGTTCAACACCACCTCAGGCGAATACTGGGGCGTGCGGGACCTCGACCGGCGCGCGCTCGGAATTCCCGAGCAGGACGAATTCGTGGAGACTTACCGCCTCGCAGCCGACCGACCCGACGGGCTGACGCCGGTCCACAACGTCCACGCCATGTTCCGCTTCGCCT
>MPNF01000390.1 GCA_002238885.1 Alphaproteobacteria bacterium bin95
AGGTCTTCCTTATCCGGCTCCACCACCGCCGGCGCAAGCGCGCGCTCAAGCACGAATGCCGAGGCCGACATGCCGGCGGCGCGGGCGCGGCTGCGAACCATGCTCCATTCCCTGTCGCTCGCCATTACCGAGCGCGGTCTCTTGTTGCCGTCATCGTCCATCATGACACCCGTCCCGACGCCCACCATGAGCGCAACCTATCAATGCCATATCCATGTTCAAATTGCTTGTGTTCTTTTCAACGACCTTTCAGCCATGTCAATCGCTGTCAGAACCAATAACGCATACAGAATCCCCAGGATGTTACTGAAACCCCACCACCGCCAAGAAATCATACACCCGAGTTTGTGACGCACGCCTGTTGCCAACGGCTTCGTAACCCTGTATATTCCTTCGCTATGAGGAAAGCAACGCTTGTGTCAGCCAACCCGTGCCTACAATCAGGAATCTCACTTGGTTAGGCACACCAGCACGATGTGCTCGGCAATCGCGGCCGACACGGCCTCGCGGTCCTCGGCGGACAGTTCCTGGCGCAGGTCGAGGCCCTCGATCTCCGCTCCGAGGGAAGGATGCAAAGGCTTCGGCGTCGGGATGCTCATGGCGGACCTCCTCATTCGTCTCCGCGGCTGCGGCGCGCGGCCATTCGGGCGGCGATGGCGGGCCAGGCGAGGCCCAGGACCGCCAGCGCGAAGAAGCCGCAGACGATCGGGCTCTCCAGCAGCCGCAACCAGTCATTATCGTACATTATCATCGATTGGCTGAGCGTCTCTTCCAGCATCCTGCCGAGAATGAGGCCCATGACAAGCGGCGCCGCGCCGAAACCGTGCCGGCGCATGAGGAAGCCGACCGCGCCCGCAATGAGCATGACCCAGACATCGAAGAAGGAGCCGCTCAGGCTGTAGGCGCCGATCACCGAGAAACCGAACACCATGGGCCAGAGGAAGGTGCGCGGGATGAGCGTGATCCGCGCGAAGACCTTCGCGCCCACAAGGCCGATGACGAGGAAGGCGACATTGCCGACCGCCATGGCGCCGAAGATCGCATAGACGAACTCGGGCGTATTCTGGATGAGGTAGGGGCCGGGACGGAAACCGTGCGCGATGAGCGCAGCGAGGATGAGCGCCGTCGTGCCGCTGCCGGGTATGCCGAGGGCGAGCGTCGGCACCATGGCGCCGCCGGTGGCGGCATTGTTGGCGGCTTCGGGACCGGCAATGCCCTCCGGCACGCCAGTGCCGAACTCGTGCTTGCGCGGCGACCAGCGCTTCGCTTCGTTGTAGCCCATGATGGCGGCAACCGTGCTGCCTTCCGCCGGCAGGATGCCGATGAAGGTGCCGATGCCGCTGGAGCGCAGGACCGTTCCGGCGACGCGGCGAATGTCTTCCCTGCTCGGCAGCTTCACGACCACGGACTTGATGCGCTCCAGCGCCATGTCCCCCGTCTGGCTCTGGACGAGCATTTCCGAGACGGCGAAAAGGCCGATCAGCACCGGCACGAACTCCACGCCTTCGGTCAGTTCGTGAAAGCCGAAGGTAAATCGCTCGATCCCGGTGCCGAGATGCGTGCCGATGGTGCTGATGAGCACGCCCACGGCTCCGGCAATCAGGTTGCGCAGCGACGACCGGCCGCTGATCGAAGCGAGCATGCTGAGCGCGAAGACGGTGAGCGCGAAATATTCCGGCGGCCGGAACGACACCGCCACCTTGGCGAGCAGCGGCGTGGCGACGATGAAGACGACCAGGGAGAGAAGGCCGCCCGTGACGCTGGAGACCGCCGCGATTCCGAGCGCACGTCCTGCCTCGCCGCGCCGGGCCATGGGATAGCCGTCGAATGCAGTGGCCACGGCCGGTGGCGCGCCCGGCGCATTGATGAGGATCGCGGTGATGGAGCCGCCGAACGTGCCGGCGCAATAGAGCGCCGCCATCATGCAGATCGCCGACACCGGCTCCAGCATGATCGTGAAGGGCAGCAGGAGCGCGATGGCGAGCGGCGAGGACAGGCCGGGCAGCGCGCCGAACAGCACGCCGATCAGCACGCCCGCCATTACCAGCGCCATGTTGTAAAGGCTGAAAGCGAGCCCAAGACCTTCCAGGATCGGTTCCATGCGCGCCGTTCAGTTCAGGTTCAGGCCGAAGACGCCCGGCTGGAAGTAAATCTGGAAGGCTTGGGTAAACAAGATCATCACCGCTGTCGGAAACCCCAGGGCGAAGGCGGCAAGCGGCTTCCAGCGCCGCTCGCCCCAGAGCAGCGGCAGGGCGAAGCAGATGGCAACCAGCGTGAGATAGGTGCCGAGCCACTCCGCCGCGGCGACCAGTACGAGCGCTGCGGCGAAAGTGACATAGGCGATCGGCCGGACGGTATCCCGGCGGTCTTCGTCGAGGCCGCTGTCGCCCCTCCTGCTGCGAACGGCGTGTTCGAACGGCAGGAGCACCGCGAGCACCCCGATCACCGACAGCATGAGCCGCGGGAAGAAGTCCGGCGGAATGGTGTCGGCGAAAAGCGGCGAGACCTCCTCGAAGGTCGTGCACAGGTAGAAGCCTGCGCCGACCAGCGCCAAAATCGCCAGGCTGAGCGCGAGATCCGTGCGGTGGACCCGGCCGAGCACCGACCCCCGCATGAGTGACGCCCCCTAGAGCCCCAGCTCTTCCATGGCGGCCTTCGCCAGGGCGTAGTTCTCCTTGAGCTGCTTGTCCCAGACCTTCCAGCCGGCGACGCTCTCCTCCGGGTCGAGCCCGGAAGACCGGAGATAGCCGCCGAAAGTCTTGTGCTTCATGGCCTTGGTAAGCGCATCGGAGAGCTTCTGGATGATCGGCTCGGGCGTACCGGCCTTCACCGCATAGCCGCGTGTGGTTGAGGTCTTTATCGGGTAGCCGAGTTCGAACGTCGTCGGCACGTCCGGGTAGCCGCCGAGGCGCTTGTCGTTCATCACCGCCAGCGGGCGGAAGGTCCCGTCCTGCACCTGCGTCAGCGCTTCGGAGACATTCGGCAAAGTGGCGTCGATGGCCCCGGACATGAGCGCTTGCACCATCTGTGCGCCGCTGCCGAACGGAACCGCTTTCTGCTTGATGCCGGCCACCTTCGCGAACTGCAGCAGGCCGATATGCTCCGTCGAGCCAATCTCGCCGACGCCCCAGTTGAGGGCCTTCTCCTTGGAGGCGGCAATCAGGTCCCCCAGTGTCTTGTATGGGCTGTCCTTGTGGACGGTGATGAAGGTCGGGTCGTCCATGGCGCGGGCGACGCCGACCATGTCGTCGATCTCCATGCCGCCCTTGCCGCGCGCGATCGTGTAGAGATGGGTCTGCGTCAATGCCATCAGCGTGTAGCCGTCCGCAGTCTTGCCGTTCACATAGGCCTGGGCCGCCGCCCCGCCGCCGCCGCGTTTCGCGACCACGACCATGTCGGTGTCGAGATTGCGGCGCGAGCGGATCATCATCATGCGCGCCGTGGTATCGGTGCCGCCGCCGTATTTGGCGTGGATGACGACTTCGATGGTCTTGTCGCCCGGGAAGTCGTCGGCTGCGGTTGCCGGCAGCGCCAACATGCCCGCGAGCGCGACTCCGGTCAGAACGGACTTCAGCATCGGTAAATCTCCTCGTGCCGTCGAAATGCCGGCCCCACCCCTGCACGGCCGGTCGCTATGGGTGGGCGGTTAGGTCTTCGGCTATTCCGCAGCCTGCGCGGCGCGGGGCGGCCAGTCGACCTGGCGGCGCATCTCCAGCCGT
>MPNF01000391.1 GCA_002238885.1 Alphaproteobacteria bacterium bin95
CGGCGGTCGAGCACGATGAGGTGGTCGCAATAGGGGTCGAATCGGTCGAAGTCGCGTTCCGCCGCCGCAATTGCCGGACTCGGTTGCGCTGACATCTCTTCGTAGAAGACCTTGAAGCGCAGAGCCTGAGCGGCGTCGATATCTGCGTCCGTCTGGGCCAGACGAACAACGAGGTCGCCAGACTCGACGATGAAAGGACTGCGCTGGTTGACCGGAACTGCGCGCCGCCGGCGGGCCGTCGGGGGAAAAAACGGCACGATGAGGCCGCGCTTGCCAGGCGGTGTCACGCGTCGGCGCGGAACGACCCGACTGACCGCCTTTCTGACCTTTAGAGCCACCGCAACGCCTTTCTCTGAGTGGCCTCATGTTACTCTGCCCGGCGCAGCGCGCCTAGTATTGTCGCGCGTCTGTCGGCCCCGGGACCGCAACGGCATCAACTGCTGCGGGGGGTGCGCCGGCCGAGCCCGATCTTCTTGGCGAGTTCGCTGCGCTGGGCCGCATAGTTTGGCGCGACCATCGGATAGTCGGCGGGCAGGTTCCAGCGTTCGCGGTATTCGTCCGGCGTCATGTTGTAGGCCGTCTTGAGATGGCGGCGGAGCATCTTGAGCTTCTTGCCGTCCTCGAGACAGACAATGTGGTCCGGCATCACGGACCGGCGAACGGGAACGGCGGGGACCGGGCGCTCGGAGTGCGCCTGCGGTCGATCGTTGAGGCTTGCAAGCGTGCCGTAGACCTGTCGAATGAGGTCCGGGAGGTCCGCGACCGAGACCGTATTGTTGGACACATGCGCCGAAACGATCCTCGATGTCTGTTCCAGCAGATTGCGCCGGCTTTGCGTCTCGTCGCTCATGTCGGGCAATCCCTGCCTCTTGTCGAACGGACAATCCAGAAACGGAATTAGGACACAGCCTCCGGCCGGCAAGAGCAGCCTTCCGTTTCTTCCGGTGTTTTTTCCGCCCGGAAGTCGCATCCGGGCGTCTGGTTGGTCGCATCGCGAATAGTGTCGGGCCGCCGCGAGGACGGATTCTTTGCGATGCATGGATAACCGGCGCCGACGGCGGACGGCCGGGTCGTTGCGGGAGAAGGGATCGTCATGCCGCTGCTCGCCGGTTCCCGCTGTCCGTCCGTCCTTCCCGTCGCGTTCGCGCCGCCATGTCGTCCGGACAACAGCTCACTCGCCCGAACGGAGGCCTGACAATGGACGCCTACGCGATCATGCATGACGAACTGGATCTGGAAGTCCGATGGCCCGGCGGCGATTCGACACGCTTTCCGTGGATATGGATGCGCGTCAACGAGCCCGGCGCGTTCGACCCGGTCACGCGGGAGCGACGATTCGATCTGGCCGGCGTTGCACCTGACATACGGCCAGAGAATGTCGAACTCGACGGCGAAACGCTGGTCGTCCGCTGGCCGGACAGCGAGGGCGCCAGCCATGTGCCTATCGCCTGGCTGGAGGCCCGCCGACCGGACGCGCCGGAGCCTGCCGATCCCGCGGCGATCGTTCCCGAGGTCTGGGCCGCATCCCTCGCCGAGGAGCTTCCGCGCCATAAGGCGGATGGCGACCTCAAGGCGTTTCTGACTGACCTGAAGCGCTTGGGCCTGGCGCTGGTGGACGGGCTGGGCGAAGACCCGGAGGCAGGCCCCGCCTTCGGCGCGCGTATCGGTCCCATTCAGGAAACCTATTTCGGGCGCATCTTCGAGGTCCACACCCGCCCGAACCCCAACAGCCTTGCATACACTGCCTATGCCCTGCCGCCGCATACGGACCTGCCCTATTTTGAGACCCCGCCGGGCGTCCAGTGTCTGCATTGCGTGCGCAACGCGGCGGAAGGCGGTGCCAGCCTGTTCGTGGACGGCTTCCGCGCTGCGGAAATCCTGCGCGAGGAAGCCCCGGCGGACTTCGACCTGCTCGCCGGGCGGCAGGTGCCGTTCCGCTTCATCGATGACATCGCGGATATTCGCCGGAGCCGCCCGGCGCTGACCCTCGACCGGGACGGTCGGTTGGTCGAGGTTGCGCTCAACCCGGCCACCGCAGACGAAATGCGGCTCGACGCCGACCCGGCGGAGACGCGCGCCTATTATGCCGCCTGGCGGCGGTTCATGACGATTACACGCCGCGCCGAACTCACCATCCATATGCAACTCCAACCGGGTGTCATGGTCGCCTTCGACAACCGCCGTGTATTGCATGGGCGCGACGCCTTCGACCCCTCGACCGGGGAACGCTGGCTGCGCGGCTTCTACGTCGACTGGACGGATATCGACAGCCGGCTTCGCCGCCTGTAGCCCGGCTTTGCCGAAACGCTGAGGCTGGGGTTATTCTCCGCTGAACCTGACGAGGAGGCAGCGGGATATGGACAGTATGGCGGACGGCAGGCCGGTCGGGATGAGTGCCGAGGAATGGCAGGCGCGGTGTGATCTCGCCGCGGCCTACCGGCTATGTGCGCTCTACGGGTGGACGGACCTCAACAACACCCACATTTCGGCACGTTTACCGGGTGCGGAGGATTCCTTCCTGTTGAATCCCTTCGGCATTTTCTTCGAGGAGATCACGGCCTCCTCGCTGATCTTGGTGGACCGGGACGGGAATGTGCAGAGCGAGACGGGACATGGCGCCAATCTGGCTGGCTTCGTCATCCACGGCGCCATTCACACGGCCATGCCGCACCTGCATTTCGTCATGCACACCCATTCGCGATACGGCGTCGCAGTAGCGATGCAAGAGCACGGCCTGCTGCCGGTGAGTCAGAAGGCGCTCACCGTCATGGGCTGGCTCGGCTACCACGACTTCGAGGGCACGGCGACCGACAAGGGCGAGCGGCCGCGGATCGTGCGAGACCTTGGGGACCGACGGATCCTGATGCTGCGCAACCACGGCCTGCTGACGGTCGGCGAGACGATGGGCGAGGCGTTCGTGTGGATGTACCGGATCGAGACCGCATGCCGCCACCAGATCGACGCCCAGTCCGGCGGTGCGCCTCTGCGCGAGATCTCGCCGCCTACCCAGGAAAAGACTATCGCGACCGGAAAGTCGATGTACGGCCCCGGCGGCTTCATCGAGGTCGGCAAGGAATGGCCGGCCCTGCTGCGCCAACTCGAACGCGCGGGTATGGACGACTACCGGCGCTGATTCACAAAGGCGTCGCTTATTCCGAGGCGGAGGACGAGAGCGTCCTGCCGCCCCGAGGGGGTGCGGTAATATCCGGGCCGGCGGCCGACCGGCTCGAAGCCAAACCTCGCATAGAGCGCGCGGGCGGCATCGTTGCGTTCGGACACTTCGAGGAACAATGCCCCTCCGCCGAGGCCGGTGAGCGCATCTTCCAGCAGTGCCGTCGCAATTCCCCGGCGCTGCGCAGAAGGGTGGGTCGCAATCATCACTACTTCCGCTTCGTCGCCGGTGCTGCGCAGATGCAGGAAGCCGACAGGCACGGACCCGTCCATCGCGATGCGGGTGCGCGCGCCTGGTGCTGCGAGCAGGCAGCGCCAGGCATCCGCGGACCAGGAGTCCCCGGGCATGGCCGCGCGGTGGATGGCTGCGAGAATCTCGGAATGCGAGGGGTCGGCGGCGATCATGGCCTGGCCGGCCCGATATGGGGCCGGGTGAGATAGAGCGGCGATGCCGGACCGGGCGGAAACGTCCTGCCGAGAAGCCGGGCCGCATCCGGAAGTGTCGGCCCCAGCGCCCGAACCTCTCCCGGCGCCAACTTCGCCAGCAC
>MPNF01000392.1 GCA_002238885.1 Alphaproteobacteria bacterium bin95
AAAGGATCGTCTGGGACGAGTTCTCCGGGCCGATCCGCGTGCTGCTGGCGAACCCTTATGTATTCCGTCCCTTCTGGCGGTCGGTCTGGAGTTCGGAGCAGGACAGGGACTGGCGGCTGAGTCTTGCAGGCAGCAAGAAAGTCGCCGGTGCGGCGTTGACCAGACGGGACATCTTCACTGTCCTCTCCGTCGTCTTCGACCGTCTTTACACGCTCCGCAACCAGATCTTCCACGGCGGCGCGACCTGGCCGGCGGGCTTCGGACGCGACCAGATCCGGGACGGCAGCCGCATCATGGCCTCCCTCGTGCCCGCGATCCTCGACATCATGCAGGCCGACATCGGGCAGAACCCGGATTCGGAACTCTGGGGAAAGGTCGCCTATCCGCGCATTAATCCGGAGCCCGAATAGGCGCGCACCGCTTGTGCGGGAACGCCGTAGCGATTAACATATTTGCTTCATTGAGGCTGATAGATCGGCGGAGGAAGTCTGGTGAAGTCGAAATTCGCGGTGACCGCGCTCCTGGGCCTTCTGCTGTCCCCGCTGCCCCTTGCCGACGGGGCGAAAGCCTCCGAACTGGACTGGCTCTGCGGGGATACTTCTTTCCTTGGCAGTGCCACGGAGTACGTAGGCAGGCTGTCGAACGGGCGCCCGAACGGTCTTGTTTTATTCGATGCGCGCTCCGATTCGGGACGTGTGCTCGCACTCTACGCCTAGGGTCCAAAGCGGGACAAATCCGGCGGCCAAGGGTGCATTCCCAGGTTCGGCAAGATTGACGGAGATACTCTCGTTGTAAAACTTAGCCGTAGCACCACAGCAACTTACACATTCGAGCAAAATGGCGACGTGTCGTTCGAATGGTCGAAGAAGCAGCGGAACGGCAAAATCGAGAAGCTGACGGCGACGCTTGAGGAAAGCAAATAGGCGCAGCGTAGCGGGTTCGTCTATAAACGCCGCCCCGCGAGGTGGCGGGCGACGCTTCGGGCGTCCTCGCCGACGCCCCAGAGGATGCCGGACTTGCGCCGGGTCATCCAGTTGAGCCCGGCGAAATAGAGGCCGGCGCACGCGCTCACCCCGCCCGGCGCCACGGGATATCCGGCCTCGTCGAGCACCGGGACCTCGATCCAGGAGAAGTCGTGGCGGTAGCCGGCGGCCCAGACCACGCTGGCGATGCCGGCCCCGGCAAGGTCGAGCTCCCGCAGCACTTCCGGCATGGCGCCGTCCCCGGGCGGGCCGCCGGCAAGCTCCTCCGGCGTCGGCGGCGGCGCGTCGATGCCGCGCTCCGCGATGTGCCGGTCGAAGTCGGCGGCGATCCTCTCGCAGAACTCGTCCGCGAAGCGCATTTCAGCGTGCAGTTCGCCATCGAAATGCGCCCGCTCGCCTTCGCAACTGGTCAACCGGCCGAGCAGGCGGATGCCGCGCCGGTGGAGGTCGTGCAGGCTGAGCGTGTAGCCGCCGTTCCGGCCGGTCAGGTGCGGGTCGGCCCGGAAGCGCATCTCGGGACTTTCGAGCATGTCCGGGGTCCGGTCGAGATAGCCCATGTCGCGCTGCCAGGCGATGCAGTCACGCCCCCGCCAGCGCCGCGGCAGCCGGCCGGCGCGTCCGACGCAAAGCCAGACATCGCGGCCCGCTGCGTGCAGCTCCTCGGCGATCTGGCAGCCGGTCTGCCCGGCGCCGACGACCAGGACGCCGCCCGGCGCCAGCATGTCCGGGCGCTTGTAACCGTCGGCGGCAAGCTGCTTCAGGCGGCGCGGCAGGCGTTCGGCAACGGGCGGGACATGCGGCACCTGGTAAGTGCCCGTCGCCACGACGGCATTGTGCGCGCTGTAAACGCCCTCGCTTGTCTCCACCTCGAATCCGTCGTCCGAGCGCCGCACGGCCCGCACCTCGACCCCGCAGCGCACCGGCGCATCGAAGGACTCCGCCCAGCGCTCGAAATGGCGCACGAGGTCGTCGCGCGAAAGAAACCCGTCCGGATCGTCGCCTGCATATTCCGCGCCGGGCAGCGCGATCGACCAGTTGGGCGTGACGGTGCAGAACGAGTCCCACCGGCGGTCACGCCAGCTTGACGCAACTCTTGAGCGCTCCAGCACGACATGCCCGACACCGAGCCGGCTCAGGAGCCAACTGACTGCGAGGCCGCCCTGCCCGGCCCCGACGATGACAGCCTCGTAGCGCGGCCCGTCCGCCGCCACCGCCGGGCTACTCGCCCGCGCTGAACTTCACGAAATCGAGCGGCGGCGGGTCCTTGCCCGCATGCGAGAGCATGTGGTGGGTCTGCCCGCGATGGTGGATCTGGTGCTGGAAGAGATTGGTGAGGCAGCGCCGGAGCGGCAGGCTGAAATACTCCCCGGTCTCCACCGTGTCGAAGGAGAGCGTGCCTTCGAGCTCGGCCGGGTCCAGCCCGTCGGAGTAGCCGACATACCAGCGGTCCTGGGCTGTATGCGCCTTGCGGAGCGGCTCGAACTCCTCATGGAGGATCTCGTCGAGGCGGGTGAAGGTCGTCGGCTTCTTCTCCAGCCGCTCGCGGTAGATGAGGTCGGACAGCAGGATGTGGTTCAGGGTCGCGTGGATCGAGCGGAAGAAGCCCCGCCGATCGAGAACGCGCTCCTCATGCGAAAGCTCCGCGCAGGCCGCGTAAAGCCGCTCGTTGGCCCAGGCGTTGTAGCGGGCAGCGGTGGGTAGATCGACAAGCATGGGGAAATGCCTTCCAGCCTGATTTGGACGATACCGGCCTGCCTGTTAGCATGAAAACGGGACCGTGCCATTATCCTCCGGCAGCAGGCGGCGGGATCCGGGCAACAGGAGGGATTCATGTTGCGCTCGCTCATCCTGGCGCTGGCGCTGGTCGGTGTCGCCGGCGCCGCGCTTGCCGGGCCTGAGGGGACATGGCTCACCGAAGGCGGCAAGTCGCATGTCGAAATCCGGCTGTGCGGCGAGGAGTTCTGCGGCAGGATCGTGTGGCTGCGGGAGCCCCGTAACGAGGACGGCTCGGTCAAGCTCGACAAGAACAACAAGAACGAGACGCTGCGCTCCAGGACCATCCTGGGGATCGATCTCCTTTCCGGCTTCGCGGCAGGCGGCGAAGGGCCGTGGAAAGGCGGGCGGATTTACAATCCCGAAAACGGCAAGACCTACCGCTCGAACCTCCGGATGCAGGACGCCGACGCGATGCGGGTGAGCGGCTGCGTGTTCATTTTTTGCGAAACCCAGATCTGGACCCGGGTCGAATAGGCCGGGGCGGCGTTGCACGTTCAGCCCGAACTACAGATAGAGCCGTATGCACCGCATAGCACGGACCGCCGCCACATGGAGTTCGTGGCTCGCCCGGATGGCGACGGCACTGCCCGAGCCCCAGCCGCCCTGAGAAGGCATCGGCCGGGAGGGCGGGCCATGAAATATGCATTGACGGCCATGTTCGTCCTGCTGGCCGTTCAGACCGCCGCCGCGGAACCCGCCGGCTTTCGCAGCTTCGCCATCCCCGCGGAGCATCACGGGCGCGAGATGACCGGCGCCGTCTGGTATCCCTCCGCCGGCGGCGGCGAAGCGGTTTCTTTCGGCGAGAACGGTGTCTTCCACGGCACGCGGGTGCTGGACGGCGCCCGGATGGCGGAGGGGCCTTTCCCGGTGATTCTGGCGAGCCACGGCCTCGGCGGCCATATCGGCGCGCTCGGCTGGCTCACCGCCGGCCTGGCGG
>MPNF01000393.1 GCA_002238885.1 Alphaproteobacteria bacterium bin95
TTCTGCGCACCGTCCCGGCTCCGATGCGCCAGGCCGCGCAGCCGCGCCGCATCGAAATCTTCCCTCAAAGGAAGCGCTGTCCACATGCCAAACCCCCAATAGCCGGTTCAGCTATTGAGTCAGAAACTGCACTCCGTGGGAATCCTCTCAATGAGTCTCAACTCTCAGCCGCTGGTATGAGTCAGGTGTCAGCGCCGCTGGTATCAGGTGTTCGGACCAGCGAGATGCCGTGTGGAACACTGACCGGGAGCCGCTCGCTGCTGGATTTTCAATAACGCAAATTGCGGTTCCAGCGTCAGGTTCGGAAAGGCAAGTCTGAAACGATCGGGCGAGCCGATTCAGCTTCTTGTGGATGGCTACTCGCCCTTACCACAATATGTAGTGGCACCGACTCCGGGAGATTCCCAAGAGTCATCTTCGCCTATGGCGGTGGGGGAGAGGCGGTCCGATCATTGTGGCAATTTCCACATAATACTTTGAATATATTGTATAATGTCCGTCTATTAGGTTGGCAATTTTCTTCTCAGACAGCAGATCGCCGCTTGCACGCCCCGCATGGTCCGGGTTTCCAGGATCGCCAGAACTGGAACACGGGAGCCCGCTCATCAGTGTGAGGTCAGCGGCTGCGGCCGCAGCCGCTCGCCTCCTTGAGGGGATGCATCCCCCTTTGCGGACTTCAGCCGCATGCGGAACGGTGCCTTGCTGTCCCGCACCGCCGCGAGCCGCGCTCTCAGAGCGTCTTCGACGAATCTGGTAAGCGTAATTCCATTCCTCGCCGCCCGGCCCCTTGCCGGACGCAGAACCCGATCGTTCAGATTGAGGGTTGTCTTCACCTCTGACAGCCATCCGATGGTATGGCTAAGCCATACCATCGGGCAAGAAGACCCGAAAGCCGTTTCCCTATTGACCACGCGCAGTGATCGGTTACCAGGCAACGGTCACGCCGAGGTTGATCGCGTACTCCGTTTCCCGGTAATCGGCCGTGTACTCGCGCTGTGTCACCTTGAGACCCAGACCGAAGCGGGGCAGGGCGCGGAGCACCGGCTCCATCCGCCAGCCGAGCGTGTACTCGCGCCCGCCGTCGACGAGGCCCAGCCCGGCAAACATCGATTGTCCCGGCGATGGGTAGCGCAGAGACGTGTTGAGCCCGCTGTTCGTCCTCGCACCGCCGTCCCCGCCATCGCGAACGAAGCCCACACCGATCCACGCCGCTAGGCTGCGCCGAGGTTCGAGCCGAAAGACGCGCGAGCCGTCAAGCCCCAGCCGCAGTCGGTCGACTTCGGCCTCCGGCAATTCGCCCCCGCCCGGAACGGTGACCGACCCGGAGCCGATGCGCATCGCATAGGCGTCCGCCTTCGCGGAAACTGCGAACCCGTCCGCCTCATCTACCGTCAGTAGCGCACCGCCCGCACCCACGGCCGCCATCGACATGTTCAGCCCCGTTCGCCATCCTCCCGGCAGGCCGGCGCGGGCGGCGCCGTAGCCCTTGCGCAGCATCATGTCGCCGGTCCAGAAGCCGAATGTGCTCCAGATCCACAACCGGTCATCCACCGCCAGTCGCAAATAGGGATGCACTCCGTGGAGCGAAGCCCCGATTCCGCGGACCCCGTCCGACGTCGGGCCGTCCGCGCCGGACCCTTGCGACAGCGCCACACCGGTAAGCAGACGACCGCGCGCGAAGTCGGTCTCCATCAGTTCCAGACGGCCCTCGCCCGGCTTGCCGCGCGCCCGGGCGAACCCCAGAGACGCCGTGCGTCCCCAGCCCGACCAGCGCCCTGAGGCGTCCTCTCCGCCGGTGAACAGGAACGAGCTATCGGATAGGAGATCGCGTCCGGCCATCGGCCTTGTGACACTTTCCCCGGGGGCGCCTTCGAAGAGGCCGGACAAATCCCGTCGGGTCCCGACCTGCCAGCGTCCGGACCCGGTATACGCATCCTCTTGCGGATGCGCGCCGTCCGGACCCTACGCCAATCCAATGCGGTATCCGCCGAGCGTCAAATGCGGCTGCCGGTTCCCGTCCGCCAACCGCGCGCCCAGGAGCTCCACCTGCGCCGAAGCCACCGCACGCCCGAAGCCGGACAGCCAGGCGCTCGCAAGCGTGTCGTTGTCGGTCCTCGTCACCAGGGCGCCGGGGACGCCCGCACTTTCGTCGGCCCTCCCCACATCGGAGCGGTTGCAGAGCTGCTCAGGTCCGCGCAACAGTAGATCCAGCGGATCCGGAATTTGGTCTGACCCGTTCGCGTTGCACCGTTGTCGAGGTACATGGTCCGGTCCATCTCCTCCTTCAGATCGACCTTCGCCACCACCCTCCCGAGCTCCGGCACATGTTCCGCACGTTATAGGTATTCTGCTGGTACGTGCTGTTATGGTTTTCCCAACAGGCGCTCAGGCATTCAGCGTCCCGGTGGCTCACCCTGTTGCCCTTGCCGCAGGCGGCTTCGACCGCCGCTGCCTGCAAAACCAGCGTCGCAACTGCCAGCGCGACCAACGGCTTGAACGAGCGCGCCCGTCTGCGTTCGTCCGGCCCTGCGGGCCGCGATCTGCGGCTTGAACCGTGCATCGCCGGTCCTGCCCCGTTCGGGAGAGGGCTACCCGTGCAGCACGCGCCGGGCCGGCCGACCGACCGGAACGCCCTGTGGGGCGCGTTGCGATGACAGGAAACCCGGCCGGTCGGATGCCGGCAAGGAAGAGGATATCGGCCGTCTTGAACGACCCGATCGTCTCTTCGGACAGCGAACCCGATTGCGTTGCTTCTCGAACATGGCAGCGTTCCTCTCGTTGAGGGCGGCCGGCCGCATGCTCACAGACTGTATGAAGGTATATGGGGCTGCGAAGCGTGGCGTTCCAGTGCGTGCGTCACAACCCCGGCGGGGGAGGAGACAAACACCGGGGCGAAACCGCCGCAGCCCGGCCCGGCTCCCGATACTGGCGGCGCCAGGTGAAAACCCGTTTCGCGTTCACGTCACGCCGGCGCTTCTCCGCCTCCAGGACCAGCTCGCCAGGGTCAGCCTGCCGATCATCGACGAACTCGGACACATGCCCCTCTCGCAGAGCGGAAGCGAGCTGCTGTTCGACATCTTCAGCCGCTGCTACGAAAACGGCGCCACAATCGTCACCTCGAACCTGCCCTTCCAGGAATGGACCTCGGTCTTCGCCAGCGAGCGCTTCACCGGCGCGCTGCTCGACCGCATCACCCACCATGTCCACATCCTGGAGATGAACGGCGAAAGCTACAGGCTCAAGCAGAGCCGGTCGCGACGACGGCCCCCCTCCGAATAACCCGCTTGCCCCCATAGACCACAGGTCCCTCCCACGTGCGGGCCGACGCCAGCCAGGAGGACGGCGCGCCGCCCCACGCGCGGCGCCCTCCCATGGACTATGGGGACAAGCTACCGCCAAGCCCGAGGTACATCTGTGGACGCCTCCGTTGATGCAAGCCTTTCTTCGGACAGTTCGGGTCATGCGGTCAGGTGCAGTCATCTGTCTGGCCTCATGGTGCGGCTGGATTGACGCCGCGGGCCTGTATGGAGATGCGCGGACCGGGTCCAAGATCATTCTTGCGAGCTTGAAAGTTCCGTGTACCGCAACTGGTTTTCCCGATCCCGTCTCGATCGACCGTTTGTCCTTACTCGTCCTCCGACCTGCTCACACCCCCGACGGCTTCCTGCTGTTCGCCTCTTGCTCAGGCTG
>MPNF01000394.1 GCA_002238885.1 Alphaproteobacteria bacterium bin95
GCGCCGCAAAGCGCCGACCGATGGCAACCATCTTGTCAGCCCGGGCCTTTGCATCGAGGCGGCGCCTTTCCCGCTCCAGCCGCTCCCGCAGCGCTGCGGTTATCGCGCCGGTCTTGGTCTCGCCGGTGAGGCCGGCCAGCTCGGCGGCGAGCCGGCAGGTTTCCTCGTTCTTGATATTCAGGCTCATCGCAATTGCCCAGGGTAGAAAGCTACATCTGTGTTCTACCCTAACCGCGCCCCAGCTCCTCGCGCAAGCGGCGTTTCAGGACCTTGCCGGAGGGGTTGCGGGGGAGCTCGGCCCTGAGATGAAGCTCCTTCGGCACCTTGAAGCCGGCAAGCCGGGCGCGGCAATGGCGCTGCAATTCCTCCAGCGTCAGCCCGGCGCCGGGCCGGAGCGCGACGACCGCGACCGGGCGCTCGCCCCAGCGCTCGTCCGGCAGGCCGATGGCCGCAGCCTCATGCACGGCATCGTGCTCGTAGAGCACCCGCTCGATCTCCGATGAGGCGATGTTCTCGCCGCCGGAGAGGATCATGTCCCTGCGTCTATCACCACACCTGACAGGCTTCTCACAATGCAGGGCAGGAGAATTGTGCCCGGCAAGAGTCAAGCAGTCAACAGGTTAAAGAAAGCGGGGAGCGACCCTGCAAAATCGCTCCCCGTCTCTTAGCCCGAAAATCGGACTGTAGCCCAGTCCCTGCAATCGCGAAACAGGAACCGTCTGTAGCTCCAATAAGCGCGGAAGGTAACGCCCCCGGTCTGCCCAGTCAAGCCGGTGAAGCGAAAAAAGTGGGGATCGAGGCATGGACGACGCCGAGCGTCGAAAATCATGTCAAAACAAGACGATACAGGCCGCTCTGGCAGCGGCAACACCCCGCGCCGCCCCGGTTCCACCGGCTGCCGACTCCACAAGCCTGAATTCGACCGCGCACGCGATGCCGCCGAGGCCTGGACGGGCCGGGAGGGCGGCCTCGACCATTGGGCGCTTCACGCTCGCCTCGAGATCCCACGCGTCCGGGAGCGTTTCCGCTTGAAGCTCCCCCACGTCGAATATCTTCGCTTGTCGTTCAAGAAGCTCTTCCGGGACGACTTCAAGCCGGGCGGCTGCCCGCCGACCGTCTGGATAAGAAAACGAAAACTTGCCAAGAAACTGGGCGTCAGCCCGAGGACTGTCTCGAACATCGAGAAGGACCTCGCCCGGGCCGGCTTCCTTTACTGGACCGACACAGCCAGCCGGCGCCGCGACGGCAAGCGCAGCAAGCAGGACGGCCGCATCCGCTGGGCCCATGGCGTGACCTTCGCCCCCCTGGACGCCATCGCCCACGAAATCGAGGACGCGGAGCGGCTGGCCGAGGAAGAGGAGATCGAGAGCGAGGGCCTGGTCCACGAGATCGCCACCGTCCGCTGCCATACCCGCATCCTTCTCAAGGCGGCGCTTCGCTTTGACAATGCGTCCGCAGTGGCGCTCCAGCCGCTTCTTTCCCGTGTCCTGGCGCTCCCCGACGCGAAGGGCATGGGCAGTTCCGACATTGACAGCCTCCGCTCCCTTGCATTCGAGGCGCGCCATATCCAGGAACAGGCTCACGCGCTTACCCAACCGTCGCTGGATGCCGTCGAACTGCCGATCGTGGAGGAGGTCGAGACCTCTGATCACACTTCTACCGAACACGAAAAAGATGCAGAAATTTTCACCCTGGGGTGCCCCCCAGCGACAGGGTCCAATTCAATTACAAACCAATTCCAAGAGAGTACTCTTGTAGCGGCAGACCCATCGCCAGAACCCTCCCCGGAACTGCAACAGCCACCTGCCGCCCGCCTTTCCCCGGAAAGGGGAACCGGTAGTCCGTCATGCCTCGGCCGCTCGCCGGTCCCCGGAGGGCCGCCGGCGTGGCTCATCTTGGACTCCCTCAGCCCGCGCCTGTCACGCTTCCTGCCTGCCGGGCGACCTCCGACGGCCAATGAGTTCTTCCAGTCCGCCGGCCGGACCCGCAGCGAGCTCGGGATATCGCCCGAAGCCTGGCGCGATGCCTGCACCGTCCTGTCGCCCGCCTGGGCATCTATGGCGGTCGTAATCGTCGCCTCGCGGGACGACGTCGGCGAGATCCACACCAGTGCCGGAGGCTATTTCAGGAAGCTGACGGAGCGGGCTCGGGAGGGAACTCTCAACCTTGCCGGCTCGCTATGGGGCGTGATCGAGCGCAGCGAGCAGCTTCACGTTCCCCGGGCCGTGTCAGCAACAAAGAGAGAACAAACTATCCCCGGTCCGGACTCAAGCCTTCAATCCGTACCACTGCGAGTCGGCGGGCAGCGGGCCGACCAGACGACCATGGCAGCCATCTGCCGGACCGCCGCAGACCCGTACGGCCTTCTCCTCGCCTGGCGCGAGCTGGTCGCTCGATATCGCTGCTGGCCGTATCTCGACGAAGTCGAGCGCCAGTACGAGCAGCTCCTTGCGCCGCAGACAGTGGACAGCACCGGAGGGAACAGCCGCATCAGAGCCACAAGGGAAATGGAACTGCGCCATGCCTGATTTCGCCAAAGGATTGCCGAAGGATGCCGACCCTTGGGAGACGATCCGGCTTCTGCGACTCCCCGGTAATGCGGCACGCGTGGGACTGGACGGAGATCCGGAAGGACCGATCCGCCTGCTGGAATACTGGATCGGCAGCGTCGACGAGAAGGAATGGCGCAAGGGCGGTCGTCCCATATCAACAATCTCGCCGCAACAGGCCATGATCGATCTGGGACTGAGCGAGACCGAGTTTCTGGACTATGCGCGCCGGCTCAGAAAGATCGGGGCTTTCGTGCCGGTCGAGATCGGGAACGACAACGATCCCGGATCCCCCGATACCTCGCCCCCGGCGATATCTACTGCAGCGTTCGCCGAGCTGCAGCCAGTGCAGACTCGGGGACAGGGACGCATGCCTCCCTCGATCAGGGACGCGCTCGCGCTCGTCGAAAAGTTCGAAACCTTGACCGAAGCCGACCGGAACGCGCTTGCGCCGGCTGACATAGACCATTGGCTGGCCGCCCTGGCGGTCAGCCGCATGCCTGTGCCTCTTGCGCGGTTCATGCCACCTCTCGGAAGGCTGGACTGCAAGACCGTGATCGCGGCAACGAAGCAGGCCCTGCTGGAGTTCCGGATAACGCCCCGCGCCTGGAAGGCCGTCTGCCGACGGCAGCACGAGTTTGGCGCCGTTATCGCCGTCACCATCGCCGTCCACGAAATTCTCGATCACCCGGGCCCGGTTCCCGAAGACCTGCCCGACAAGCTCCTGAAACGCCTATCGACCCATGAGGGCATGACCGCCTTCTTCAAGACACGCGAATCCACGAGGCAACAGCCATGACCGAACCCGACATCTACGCCGTCATCTCCCAGAAGGGAGGCTCCGGAAAGACCACGACCTCCACCAACCTCGCCGTCGAAGCCGGCCTGACGGGCAAGAGGGCAATGATCGTGGATACCGACCCACAGGGCTCCTCCGGGACCTGGAGCGACCTCCGCGAAGAGCCGTTCCCAGAGGTCATCACGACCCAACCGAGCCGGCTGCCCCGGGAGATCGGCCGCGCGGCGCAGCGGGGGTTCGAGGTCATCATCATCGACACGCCCGGGCACACGGACATGTCGATGCTGACCGCGGCCCAACTCGCCACCCTCGTTGTTATTCCCTGCCGGCCCCAGG